>JBGOZL010000055.1:0-7917 GCA_041480185.1 Anaerolineae bacterium | reverse complement strand
GGGATTATAGCATGTTTTCCTGGCTGACTTTTTTGTAAACCGTCCACCTCCAAATGCATATGGGCGATAACTTGACACAATATGCGCGCTGTGCTAAATTTACTTCAGGTTTCAAGGAGGTAATTTTGGCCAAGAATCGCATCCAACTCATGGTTGACCGCTTGAGGGAGCTCCAAGCATCTTCGCCCGATACGGAGGCTTCGGCCGTTGTCAGTGTGGATGGTTTGAGCATTGCCTCTGCTCTACCCCATGGAGTTGAAGAAGACCGGGTCTCGGCTATGTCAGCCGCAATGCTCTCGCTTGGCGAACGGATAGCAACCGAATTAGGGCGAGGGTCTCTGGAGCAGGTGTACATCAAAGGGGAGAAAGGTTACGTTATTCTGATGTCAGTAGGGCAGGAAGCTGTGTTGACTGCCCTCGCGCGGGGACAAGCAAAGCTTGGTTTAATCCTCCTTGACATGCGGCGCACATCGGAAGATCTCTTGAAACTTATCTAAGGCGGCGAAATCAATGCAGCAAATCCCAAAAAGCGGTTACTATAACACCAACAAATTCGCCCGCATCGCACTGCAAGCCTATGAAGAGGTGATGGGGAAAAATGGACTGAATGCCATATTGAACCTGGCGGGCTTGAGCAATCTGATCGACAATTATCCTCCCGATAACCTGGAGCGCCAGTTCGATTTCGCAGATTACACTGCCATTCATATAGGGTTGGAAACACTATATGGCGCGCGCGGGGGGCGTGGTTTGGCATTACGTGCTGGGCACTCCACTTTCAGCGACGTGCTTAAGGATTATGGCGCATTGGCAGGGGTGAGTGACCTGGCTTTCAAGGTGCTGCCGCTACAGACCAAGATTCGCATTGGCTTGCCGGCTGCAGCCAAAATCTTTTCTCAAGTTTCAGACCAGTTGACCAGCGTGGATGAAACGGATGATGCCTTTATTTGGACGATCCATCGCTGCCCTACCTGCTGGTCTCGCAAAGGTGCGGAAAAACCGGTTTGCTATATTACCACCGGGCTGCTGCAAGCCATGCTCAACTGGGTCTCGGGGGGATCAGAATTTCGGGTCAATGAATCTAAATGCTGCGCGGTCGGTGATACCGTGTGCGAGTTCGTCATACAAAAAGAACCCCTCTCCTAAGAACAAACCCATGACCGAGGCAAAACCGAAGCTTCTGATTATTGAAGACGACCTCGATCTGGCCGATATGTTGACCGCATATTTCCGCGTTGAGGGATATGAGGTCATCACCGTGAACCAGGGGGAGGAATGGGTGCACGCATATCAAACTTCGCACCCGGACTTGATAATATTAGACATTCGTCTCCCCGATATCGATGGAGTCGAAGTTGCCAGCCGGTTACGTGGCAACCACCGAGTGGCCGACATCCCTATCATTTTCATGACCGATAAACGCGAACTCATCGATGATTTGAGTGGCCTTGAACTGGGAGTGGATGGATATATCACCAAGCCATTCGATGTCCAGGATCTGCGTTTGCGTGTCCGCAACGTTCTGCGGCGAGCCAGCCAGGATAGCTTGACCAATCCTGTTACCGGTCTACCAGAAGGGATCCTGGTAGACGAGCACCTAAAAGAGTGCCTTCAAAAACCAGAATGGACGACACTTATCATCTCCCTTGAGAACCTGGATACATTCCGGGATATTTATGGGTTTGTGGCTTCGGATGATGTTATGCGAGCAGTCAGCTTGATGCTTCAGAATGCGATCCGGGAAACTGGGAGCCCGCAGGATTTCCTTGGTCACGTTGACACCGCAGTTTTTGTGGTGGCTACCGTACCTGAGGTTGCCCCAAAATTGGAAAATCGTATTAGTGGTCGCCTGGAGAGATCCCTGGAATATTTTTATCCTATCAAAGATCGCGAAAAATCTGTCAGGGATAACAAGCGATTGGTTTTTAACATAAGATTATTACAATCAAGCAATGATCATATTACGACCCTCGAAGACCTAAAGGATTCCTTCTGGCGTAATAAATAGCAGGAGCATATTTGCGAATCGTAATCATAATTCCGACCTACAACGAAGCGGAGAACCTGCCCAAGCTGGTCTCCGCTTTATTTGCGCTCCCATTGGATATTAAGATCCTGGTTGTGGACGATAACAGTCCCGATGGTACTGGGCACATCGCCGATGACTTGGCTGACACGAATCCCATGCGCGTGAGGGTGATGCATCGTTCCGGGAAATTGGGACTCTCGTCTGCGTACCTTCAGGGTTTTCGAACCTTGTCAGATGAATCTCTGGATGTTATAGGTCAGATGGATGCCGATTTCTCCCATGACCCGGTAGCCCTGATTGAGATGGCAAAACGCCTCGAGACCTGTGATCTCGTACTGGGGTCGCGTTATGTCCCAGGAGGCAGCACCGCCGAAAACTGGCCCATATGGCGAAAGGCACTTTCAGCCTGGGGAAATTTCTACTCGCGCAGCATTCTGCAAATTCCACTGCGAGACGTGACGGGTGGATTTCGCCTATGGCGGCGCGAGACTCTCGAGGCAATGCCGTTAGAGCGCGTCAAAGCCAGCGGGTATGTTTATATGGTTGAAATGGCTTATCTGGCCTGGTGCTTGCAGTATAAAATTGGTGAAGTCCCCATTTATTTTGCAGACCGTCGTTGGGGGAAATCAAAAATGTCATTCAAGATCCAGGTAGAAGCAGCTGCTCGGGTTTGGCAGGTATTATGGGCATACCGTGATTTGCGGCGAAAGGGGAAAGCCGGCAGAGTTCAATAATTTAGAGGTAGCGGTCAATGAAATCGATAGAACAATTATTTTTCTAATCAATTATAAAAACCTGGTATTGACTTGTTGTCCGCGATTTACGTATCAGTTCAGGTTGTTATTTACGATCCGGATATTCATTAACCAATCTCCCCCACTCGTCCAAACTAAGAGTCTCTGCCCTCCTTTGAGGGTCGATACCAGCCGCGCAGAGCAAGGCTTCCGACTCAACTGGTTTGACCCTCAGTCCGCCCGATAGAGCATTCCGTAGGGTCTTACGCTTCTGTGAGAACCCGGCTTTAATTATAGTAAAGAAAATATCCAGCTTGTCAGCTGGAATCATGGGTAGTGGGAAAAGTTCTATGATTAACACTGCAGAGTCTACTTTTGGCTGTGGGTAAAAAGCACCCGCTGATATGACATCCACGATGACCGGCTTCCCATATACCTGCACACTCAATGCCAACAGGCTCATTTTTCCCGGTTCGGCGCAGATGCGCTCGGCAACTTCCTTTTGCACTGTTAGAACCATTCGGCTTGGACGACGGTTCGCTTCCAAAAGGTGGCGAATAACCACGGACGTTATGTAGTAGGGGATATTAGCTACAACAATATAATTCGCATCTTCAATTAATTCAGCCGGGTCGATTTTTAGAATATCTCCCTGAACCAGGCGAACATTTTTATAGGGAGCCAGAACACCTTCCAAGGCTGGGAAAAGCTTTCGGTCCAGTTCAACAGCTGTGACAGAACGCGCTGAGAGCGACAGGTAGCGTGTCATACTGCCAAGACCGGGACCAATTTCCAGGACCACATCCTCCAGCCCGAGGTTTGCAGCGCTCACGATTTTCTGAAGGGCTTGAGTATCCTGTAGAAAATTTTGTCCCAGACTTTTGCTCGGGCGCAGGTCATATCGCCGCAGCAATTGAGGGATGTTTAATGGCGGGAGGGAGATTCCGTTCATGGCAGGACGTATACGAGGTTCTGAGGGACGGGTGCCAGAAAGTAAACAGTTGTCCAACCCTGCATTGGCTGGTAATCCGCGTCGGTCCAAGCCAGGTCCACCCAGTAATGATAACCAGGTGGGAAGCTACCACCCACGTCGCCAACCGTGGCGAAGCCGTAGCCGGGGATGTAGAGCATGTCCCCGCCGAAAGCCAGGTACCAGGAATAGACCATGGCTACCGTGCCTTTTTCCACCGGCAGCCCACTGGATGTGCCATAGGAGCACTGGCCGTCCGGGGTGGCTGACCGGCAGTGGGAATAGGACGTGGTATACAAATGCAGTGCCCGATAATATTGGAATGTCACCCCATCCACCGTGGCTGTGCGGATGACGATTTTTGTCCCGATCCCCATAATCCGGTCCTGCGGAGGGCGGACAATACTCTCACTTTCATTTTGTTGCGAGACTTGCACTCCATCCTCGCTGCGGGTTCGCAGGCGCGCGATTGCCAGGCCCGGTTCCCCACCTTGCAGGAGAGCCTGCTGGTCGATTTCCAAATCCGCGGACAATTCCGTGCGGGTATCGAATGGGATGTCTTTCTCGGTCAGGGCTACCGACTCGATAACGCGCACGACGTGGATTTGACCATCTGGCGGAAGCGGGGAAGACTCACCCGGCTGACTGGTATCCAACCCAATAAGCGGAATACCTGCCTCCGCCAGCGCCTGCCCTACCGTGACTGCCGCGGAGCGAATCCGAACCTGATCCTCATCCACCGAAATAGCGATTTCGCGTCCCGGGCGATAGGTAACAGTCATCGGGCCCGTAATGGGGGTTTCGGAGGGAGGATCAAGGAAGTCGCCAGCGTAAAGGTTAACCCCAGCCTCGGTCAGCGCCTCGCCGACGGTGGATGCAGACGTTTGGAACGCGCGCGCGGAATTGGCCGATTCAATCAAGGTCAACTCGACCGCTCGGCGAACGGTGAGGGTGCAGGATTTGGCATCCGGAAGTGTATTATCCAGAAGGATGGAGGTTCCGAGATAGAGGAGCCTGTCATTGGGACCAAGCGAGACTCCAGCAGCAACCAGGATACCCGCGGTGGCACGCTGGGTGGTTTTCAAGGAATAAACCTGCCCATCGGCAAGGATTGTGACCAAAATGGTTTTTGACTGGCAGGCTGAGAGCAGAAGCAGGATGGATAGAATTGTCCAAACCAATTTCTTCATATGGACAATTCTAACAGATATATTCTTCTGGTTATTTCTGCTCGGATCGGCCTCCCGTGTAACTATCCGGCAGGCGGGAAAATCGGGTATGGAGGCCTTGGAAAGCCTGTCCAACACTCTCAAATTTATCTTTCTATGAAACAGGTTTCCTCTGATCCCATAACTGCCGGGTCAACTGGAGGTGGCCCGTGTGGAGTGCGGAATGTTCAAGCGCGTGGACCAGGCACCACCCGACGGTAAAAGATTTATCGTTGCGCGGGGAATGGCGAACAGCTTCCAGGTCCTTCATGGATAAACTAACCAGCACCTGCCGCGCAAAATCATCGGCGGAAACCACGCGTGCCTTCAATTCCTCCATACCTAAACCCTTTATCCGGAATTCAGCGTCGCGATCACGTTCGGGCGGATTATTCGCAGCCACTCCGATCCAGTATCGTTCTGAACCGGTCAAGTGGATAACCAGAACTGCCATGGAATTCATTTCCGGACCGGGGATCCAGTCGGGAGCCTCAGCAGGCAACCCTTCCAGTGTCTTCCCGATGTCAGCGTGTAACTCGGAGAAGCGGTCTATTAGATCAATATAGAATATCGGCATTTCAGCCTCCGCCAAAATTATAGCCTAATCGGGTAAAATCATTAAATGCCCGAACTCATTACGAGCCACGCAAATCCTCTCATTAAACAAATCCGTTCCCTGCATCAAAAGAAGGGACGACAGGAGACAGGGCTATTCCTTGTAGAAGGGATTCACCCTGTTGGCGAAGCCATCGAGGTAGGCTGGCAGATCGAGGCGTTGGTTTACGCACCAGACTTGCTGACCAGTGACTTCGCCCTTCACATGGTGGAAGAGCAGACCCACAGAGGGATGCGCTGCCTTGCCCTTGGAGGCGAACTTTTTACCGCCATTTCCGACAAGGATAATCCACAGGGCATCCTCGCAATCGCCCGCCAACGCTCACTAAACCTGGACAGTCTCTCGCCGGAATATATTACCTTTGCTGCTGCAGCAGTTTCGCCCCAGGACCCGGGCAATGTCGGGACGATCCTGAGAACGCTGGAGGCAGTGGGAGCAGACGGGTTATTCATACTGGACGGGGGCGTCGAGTTGTATCATCCTTCTGTAGTGCGAGCCAGTATGGGGGCTTTATTCTGGGAACGGGTGATACAGGCTTCTTTTGAAGATTTTATTAAATGGAGTAAAAAGTACGGATATCAACTGGTGGGATCTTCGGCATATGCCAGAACTGATTATCGAGAGTTCCAGGGGGGAAATAAACCGACCATATTATTACTCGGAAATGAGCAAAAGGGACTATCCCCGGAACAGGTGGCTGTTTGCGATTATGTCCTATCCATGCCAATGAAGGGACGAGTCAGTTCGTTGAACTTGGCAGTGGCGGCGGGGGTTTTGTTATACCAGATGATGGAAAAAAAATAAGGGCGCAGGTTATGCGCCCCTTTGGGGTACGGGACCAGATTTATCGGTTTACTATGATCTGTTCAAAGTGAATCCGCCATCCTTTTAGTTAGAATTCATCCTCGTCTTCTTCCCAAGTGTCATCTTCCTCATCGTCGGTCTCTTCTTCCTCCCATTCTTCCAGTTCCTCTTCTTCCCAATTTTCATCTTTGGCAGCAGCATTTTCATTGGGAGCATAAGTGGCACAGCCGGTATCGGGATCCAGTTCGACTGCCGCTGCGCTGCAATAGCCGTCGTCCAGGAACACACAATCAGTGTAATGGCAGCGGATGCGGGGCATGAATTCCTCCTATAGAGCAGGTTGTTTAATTAACCGGATAATGGCAAGGATAAAGATCAAAGAGATGATTACCGCCGAAGCCACACAAAACGGGCAAATAGCATGAATGACGTAAATCTCGATCCAGGTGAGGTAGGCCGAAAAAGCCACACCTGCCAGGCTGATACCAAAAATTGCCAGCGATCCATTATCTTGTGCAATTTTGAAGCGAGGTTCCAATAGCAGGATGCCAGCAATGACAAGATATGCAATCATCCCATAGACCGAGACTGGGATCCCGCCGATTTCCGAATAAGGGCTGAAATTGACATTGTGGCAACCGCCCGATCCCAGGCACATGGAAGGGTTGTTTGTCAGCTTATAAACGAGTAAATACGTAGAGTCCAGGAAACCCAGCCAGGCAAGGATGAATGTAACCCAATAGAAAGCAGGATCGGTTTTATCGTTTTGCGGGGGAATTATGCGATGGGCCATATCTCAACTTCCGAGTTTGCAAGCAGCGATTTTACCCCAGAGGGCACAATCAGTAAAGCATTGGCGCGCACTAAAGAAAAGATATTTCCGGAGCCCTGGTGACCGGTCAGCCGGGCCACCAACCGGCCGTTTTCCCGTCCGACAATGGCCCGTAGGTAGGATTCGCGGCCATCCGATTCCACTGATTCTGCCAGGGTTGCTGTTTGATACTGGTGGGACCTGACCTCCTGCCCGCTGAGTTTCTCCAGGGCGGGTCTTACAAATACTTCAAACCCAACGAAGGCCGAAACAGGATTCCCCGGCAACCCGAAGAATGGGATGCCGGCATACTTCCCAAACGCCAGAGGTTTACCGGGACGCATATCGACTTTCCAAAAGTTGAGCTCGCCATCTTCTTCAATGACAGATTTTACATAGTCAAATGCACCAACGCTGACCCCGGCCGTTGAAACAATGACATCCGCATTCGCTTTCACTGCCCGCTTAAATCGGGAGCGGATATCTGCCTTTGAATCCGTTGCGACTCCCAGTCGGATGAGTTCCACTCCTGCTGTTCCGGCAAGAGTAGCAAGCGTAATGTAATTGGATTCGTGGATTTTACCCGGGGTGAGTGGGGCGTCAACTGGCAACAATTCGTCACCGCTTGAGAGCAAGGCAAGCCGAGGCTGACGATATACTGGCACAAGCGACTCACCTAACATGGCCAATAAACCAATTTCCTGAGCTCGCAGGCGCAATCCTGCTGACAGGACTTTTTCTCCAG
>JBGOZL010000054.1:0-8072 GCA_041480185.1 Anaerolineae bacterium | reverse complement strand
CGAAAATTCGGAATCTCGTCAACCGAATAATCCAGCCGCTTTACTTCCAGCCCGTGTTCCCGATACCCATGGGAACATGCGACACGTGCTATTTTATGATCTTCCAATAACATTAAGGATGCCATATCATAAGGAACAACCTTTCCAACGTTGTCCAGCAAGCGGTCCAGCACTTCTACGAAGGAGCGCGAACTATTTAACGCCGCGGCAGTATCCCGCAGCGCTTCAGCCATCACGCGTTGTTCGTGTTCAGCTTGCTCGATCAAGTGGAGTTCAGTTATCCGGTCCATAAGTAAGTAGTAGAACAAAAACGATTAAATCCATGTGACCACCACACTCCTGTTTTCCAATCATGACCACGTCTGGCACAATATGATTTTCCAAATCAAAGTCCTCTCACAAATTTCTCTTGTAACAGGCCTCGGCACGGCGAAACTTGTTAGGCAGTTCATCGCCTCTCTTGATTAGTGTACCTTAACTAAGAGACAACAAACAATGCAATTTCATAAGAATTATTAATACCCGTTCAATTCCCAGGAAGGGTGTGGTTTGGCGGAAAAGTAAAGCTGGATATCCGTCTTAGATTACACTCTGCTATAATCTTCGGCAATGATTCTACTAACCGGAGGTACCGGCTTCATCGGCCGGGTGTTGACCCGTCAACTGGTCGAAACCGGCCACTCGGTTCGAATTTTACTCGGACCGTCCCCTCATACTCCCCGCCTGCCGATCGGCGTGCCGGTGGAGGTGGCTGTTACGAGTATGAGCGACGTGCAAGGCTTGCGCGCTGCCATGCACGGAGTGAATACCATTTACCACCTGGCTGGAGGTGAGGGCCAGGGGGGACGAGCCAACCTGCAGGCCTTGGACATTGACGGCACACGGGCATTATGCCAGGCAGCCGCAGACGCTCAAGTGGGGCGTTTCTTCTACTTGAGCCACCTGGGCGCTGACCGCGCTGCAGGTTTTCCGGTTCTGAAAGCCAAAGGAATTGCTGAAGAATACATTCGCAAGTCCGGGGTTCCACACACAATTCTGCGCGGCTCGATCCTCTTTGGTCCGGGCGACGAATTTACCACCGGGTTGGCGATGCTGCTGACCGCCGCACCTGGTTTTATGCCATTGCCGGCCAAGGGGGAGACCTTGCTCCAGCCGCTGTGGGTGGAGGACTTGGTCACTTGCCTCATCTGGTCCCTGGACGCCTCTGAGACCATCAACCAGACTTATGAGGTGGGGGGCAGTGAGTACATCAGCTTGCGCCAATTGACCGTGACAGTAATGCAAACCATTAAACGTCGACGATTCCTTGTCAATTGGCCTATGCAATCCATGCGCACGCTGACCATTATCATGGAATCCATTTATCCGCGTTTCCCTGCCTCGATTTTCTGGCTGGATTATCTGGCTGTCAACCGGACTTGTTCGCTGGATACGATCCCGCGCATCTTCGGACTGATGCCTGCCCGATTTGCCTCCCGATTGGATTACCTGCGCAACGTTGCCTGGACCCGGCAACTTCTCCACAGGTTGTTTACTCCCTATGGCTGAGTGGACTATTCGACTCCTAGAAACCCCAGAAGAAATGACTGCTGTTGAGGGCCTTCAACGACAGATCTGGACTGGTTCAGAGACAGACGTCATCCCTGCCCATATGCTGCTGGCTGCAGTCCATAACGGTGGGCAGGCACTCGGCGCATTCGTGGGTACTAATCTGGTGGGTGTAGCTTTCGGCTTTCCAGGGATCTATACAACTCCAGACGGTCCTCGCCTGAAACATCACTCACACATCCTGGGTGTACACCCAAATTGGAGCGGAAAAGGAGTCGGCTTTGCACTCAAGCGCGCCCAGTGGCAAGTGGTGCGAAAACAGGGTATCGATCGGATCACCTGGACCTACGACCCATTGCTCAGCCGCAACGCCCATCTTAACATTACCCGTCTGGGTGCAGTCTGCAATACATACCTGCGTTCAGAATATGGCGAAATGCGAGATGGCCTGAACAGCGGACTGCCATCCGACCGTTTCCAAGTGGACTGGTGGCTGAATACCAAGCGCGTGGAACGGCATCTAAGCCGCCGGCCGAGACCGGTACTGGCTCTTGACCAATGCCTCAACGCAGGAGCAACTGTGCTGACAGCCCTCACGGGCCGGGGAACTGCTCCCCGTACTCCAAAAACAACTCCGTCACTGACAGGTACCCTGATGCTGTTTGAAATCCCTTCCGATTTCCCGACTATTAGAGTTGGTGATCTGACCCTGGCACGCGACTGGCGCTTTTATACCCGGGAGATCTTCGAGGATGCCTTCGCTACCGGTTATCTGGTCACCGATTTTATTCATGATAAAGAGCGCAGTTTCTATGTTCTAACGCACGCTGATTCTACTCTCCAGGATGATCAAGGTCCTGGTTAATTAATCACATATACCTTTGGGGCGGCATCAAATTCTCCGCATGGTTGGGTAAAAGGAACCATATCTGCGCTCATGAATCATCCCGGAAAAAAAACCAGACGGCTAATTCGAGCCGTCCAGTTGATCATTTTGAGGGGTGTCCTATTCGACCGGGTAAAGCACCAATCCCACGGTGCCGGGACCAAAGTTTGCAGCCAGTGAAATGGCCAGGTCGGTTAACAACGTTTCTTTGCTGTTAAATCGTTTCTTTGCCTCCTCCATCAAGGCGGATCCTGAAGCGAAATCGCGGGCATGGACGATGCCCAGGTAGACTGGATGATCACCGAATTCTTCCGCGGCCATTTCAATGATACGTTCCAGGGCAACTTTACGGGTTCGAACTCTCTCAACCATATCAACCACCCCATGATTTAAGACTGCAATCGGTTTGACGTTGAGGATCGATGCCAATGCAGCAGAGAGAGTTCCGACGCGGCCGCTCATACGGGCATATTCAAGTGTATCCAGCGTGAGAATGATACGGATCCGATCTCGAATGCCTTCCAGGTATTTTACAATTTGCTCAACACTTTTACCATCCCGATCCATCTTGCGCGCCTCCCTGCACATCAAGCCTAATCCCAACGAGCCTCCGGCAGAATCGACGGGAATCACCCTCATTAGGTTTTTTAATTCCTCGGCGGCAGCGACAGCGGAAGCGTATGTCCCAGAAAGCTTGCTGGTCACATGGATGGATAAGATGGTATCTCCATTTTCAGCGATCCGTTTATAGAATTCCGTAAATTGGTGTGGGGAAGGCTGGGAAGTCTTGGGTATTTTCCTGGTTTGGTCCACCAGTTCGTAGAAACCCTCGCTGTCCAGGTCAACATTCTGCAAGTAGGTCTTTTCCCCAAACAGGATGTTGATGGGAATGACATCTATCCAATATTCCTTTTCCCATCCTACGGGAATATCAGCTGCGCCATCAGTAACAATCCGTAACATTATCTGCCTCCTTGGCTGAGGTTGAAAATCATCCTTTGTTGAACCTACCACGCAGATAGTTCGAAGTGTGCTCCATCACTTCCCTGCTCACAACCGTGATCCTGCAAAGGGTTTTTTTCCTTACCGGTGGAAAATACATTATTTAACTCCGCCGGGTTTTGGAAGTTCCACTATAATACCACTTCGCGCTTCATGCTTGTGCATACTTTATAAAACATTTGTGCTATAATTGCATTATTTCCCATTACGAGGTAAGTATGTCATCTAACGTCATCCGCGTGGTTGGCGCACGCGAACACAATCTCAAAAATATCACAGTCGAGATCCCGCGTGACAAATTGGTGGTTATTACTGGTCTCTCCGGTTCCGGGAAATCCTCGCTGGCATTCGACACGATCTTCGCAGAAGGTCAGCGCCGATATGTCGAGTCGCTCTCTGCCTATGCCCGCCAGTTCCTCGGGCAGATGCAAAAACCCGATGTGGACTACATTGAAGGGCTCTCTCCAGCAGTCTCAATCGACCAGAAAGGGACTTCACATAACCCTCGCTCAACTGTTGGAACAGTTACGGAAATTTATGACTACCTGCGCCTTCTCTTCGCGCGGGTCGGGATTCCTCACTGTCCGATTTGCGGGCGGGAAGTTGTCAAGCAATCCGCCCAGGAAATTGTGGATGCTGTAGGGGCGATGCCGGAGGGCACCCGCATCCTAGTCCTGTCACCAGTTGTACGCGGCCGGAAGGGCACCTACCAAGCTGTCTTCGAAGAAATCCGCAAAGCGGGGTTTGCACGTGTTCGAGTGGATGGAACCGTTTACAGCCTAGATGAAGAAATCAGCCTCGATCGCTACAAGATCCACACCATCGAAGCTGTGGTGGACCGTTTGGTGGTGTCGGGTGAGGGGTCCGAGCAGGATCGGAAAGCAAATATCACCCGGCTGACAGATTCAGTCGAAACCGCCCTTAAGTTTGGAGATGGCTATCTCACCGTACAAATACTGGCAGAAATTGCAAAAGAAAATCGCGATTTACATTTCTCCGAACACCTGGCCTGCCCCGAGCACGGTATCAGCATCCCAGAGATTGAACCGCGCACCTTTTCTTTCAATACTCCTCACGGCGCATGCCCTGACTGCCAGGGATTGGGAAACAAACTTGAAATCGATCCCGACCGCGTGATAGACCCGGAGAAATCTCTCTCCGATGGTGCGCTGATCGCCATGGAATGGAACAATGTCCGGGATGAAGGGAATCCAGGTTATTACTGGCAAATGTTGGAAGCCATGGCAGAGCATTATCATATTGATATGAATAAACCCATCAAGGATTTGCCTGCCGAACACCAAAATCTTGTTTTATACGGCACTAAAGGAGAAAAGGTCCGCATCCATTATCATAACCGCGACGGCCGCCAGGCGACCTTCGACACCGCCTTCGAGGGCGTGATTGGCAACCTGGAACGACGATACCGGGAGACGAACTCGGAATACATTCGTGAGAAGATTTCAGAATACATGAGTGACCGGCCCTGCCCCACCTGCCAGGGTAAGCGTCTGCGTCCGGAAGCACTGGCTGTTACCGTGGACGAGGTCAACATCCTTCAAATCACCGAATGGCCGGTTCTCCGCTCCCTCGAATGGGCCAGGCGCTTGACTGGATTGGGATCACCTCTCACCTCACGGCAGAAAGCCATCTCTGACCGTATCCTGAAAGAGATCGTCTCGCGCCTGGGATTTCTTGTAAATGTCGGTCTGGATTACCTTACCCTGCACCGCTCCGCAGGTTCGCTTTCGGGAGGGGAAGCCCAGCGTATTCGGCTCGCGACCCAGGTTGGCTCAAGGCTGGTGGGAGTCTTATACGTGCTGGACGAGCCCTCCATTGGGTTGCACCCGCGTGACAACGACCGGCTTCTGACCACACTAAAAGGCTTGCGCGACATCGGCAACACTGTTCTGGTGGTGGAGCACGACGACGATACCATTCGCACCGCAGATTGGGTCATTGACCTAGGGCCTGGGGCCGGTGAGCACGGTGGACACATCATCGCGGAAGGCACTCCTGAACAAATCATTGCCCATCCCAAGTCACTAACTGGAGCGTACCTTTCCGGGCGCAAACACGTTCCGGTGCCCAAGAAACGGCGAGAAGGGAATGGCAAAATATTGACCGTGGTGGGAGCATGCGCCAACAACCTGAAAGATATTACCGTAAATATCCCCCTTGGCATGTTTGTCTGCATTACCGGCGTTTCGGGATCGGGGAAATCATCATTGATGAGCGACGTGCTTTACAACGCGCTGGCAGCAAAACTCAACCGGGCACACACCCAGCCTGGTGAATACGAACGCATTGACGGGATCGAGCATCTTGACAAGATCGTCAATATTGACCAGTCCCCCATTGGTCGCACACCGCGTTCTAATCCTGGTACCTACACCAGCCTGTTCGAGGAAATTCGCAAACTCTTTGCTGAATTGCCGGAAAGTAAAGTACGGGGTTACAAGCCGGGGCGTTTCTCTTTCAACGTACATGGTGGGCGCTGTGAAGCCTGCCAGGGTCAGGGTGAATTGCGTATTGAGATGCAATTCCTGCCTGACATTTACGTGCTCTGTGATGTGTGTCATGGCAGCCGTTTTAACCGAGAAACTCTGCAAGTCCACTTTAAAGGACACAGCATCGCGGACGTGCTTGATATGACGGTGGATCAGGCATTAGAAATATTTTCCGCCTTCCCGCACATGATGAACAAGCTTAAACTCCTGCAGGAAGTGGGCCTGGGGTATATCAAAGTTGGACAACCCGGAACGACTTTATCAGGTGGCGAGGCCCAGCGCGTAAAACTGGCCAAGGAACTCTCCCGGCGCGCTACTGGCTGCACCCTGTACGTGCTCGACGAACCCTCGGTTGGGCTGCACGCAGCGGATGTGCACAAGCTTATTGAGGTGCTGCAGCGCCTTGTGGATACGGGGAACAGCGTGCTTATCATAGAGCATAACCTGGAGATCATCAAAGTTGCTGATTGGATCATTGACCTGGGTCCGGAGGGCGGTGACCGGGGTGGTGAGTTGATCGCTGAGGGCACCCCTGAGCAGGTGGTGTCAGTCCCTGGTTCTTATACCGGAACTTTTCTGAAAAGCCACATGAAAAAGCAGGTAAAGCCCCAGCATTAACCTATACGCAATGTAACGCGCTCGCAGAATCGCTTAAGTTCAGGTAGAATAAGGTTACAACCTTGCGCCGGTGGGTCCCGGTGCAGATGGATTTTGGAAACGGACGGGATACCAAATGACTATCTCAAATACGATTGATTCTTATCGCAAACGACGCAAACAACCACTGCCACTGATCCTGGGGGGAGCGGCAATCCTGCTGGTAGTAATTGGGATCATCATATTAATCGTGACCATGAGCAGGGGCGGCTTTACGCTCTTCCCCACCAAAACTCCCACCCCCACCATCACCCCCAGCCCCACGAATACTTTCACACCCACCGAAACAGCCACCATCACTCTCACCCCCACCATAACCGCCACAGCTACAGCCTCCGAAATATTCCAATATGTCGTGAAGGATGGCGAGACTCTCACCACGATCATCGCGTCACAAGGGTTAGCTGATACACCCAATGCGCTTATCATAATATATATGTTGAACCCCTCTATAATCCCGGGTACTGATTTAATCATGGTTGGACAGATCATTAATTTGCCGCCGCCAAATTATCCAGTGCCGACACCCACGGCGCTTCCAGCCGGGCTGGCTCCTGGTTCAAAAATCACGTATCGCGTCATGCCGGGTGATAGCTTGGGACTCATAGCCAGTAAATTCAACAGTACCATCGCAAGCCTCCTGCTTCTAAACAAAACTGTACTCACGAATGGTCAGGCTTCCATTATTTATCCGGGTCAACTGCTGGTCGTTTCTATAAATATTGTCACACCAGTGCCTACGGTCAGGCCGACCGCAACTGCGACACCATAAAAAGGAAAAAGAGGCCCCCGGTGACAAAAGAACCGGGGGCTTCTTATTACGCAACCCCTTTGACATTCTGCGCGCCACAGACTAAAATGATAAGGCTAAAAGAATGAACCGTGAGGAGCAGTTGTGAACAACTGGCCTGGCAAATTTGTGATTGGTCTCACCGGCAATATCGCCACCGGAAAGAGCGTCGTCCGGAGGATGATGGAGCATCTGGGGGCTTACACCATAGATGCCGACGCGCTTTCCCACCGAGCCATTGCCAAAGGTGCGCCAGGTTACCAACCCGTGGTTGACAATTTTGGTAAATTTATTCTCGATGCCAGGGGTGAAATCGACCGGGCCAAACTTGGTCGTATTGTCTTCAACGATCCCGAGGCGCTTAAAATTCTTGAGGATATTGTTCACCCGCTGGTCGAGCAAGCCGTAGATTTGATGATCAGGCGGGCGAATCAGCACATCATCGTAATCGAGGCCATCAAACTGCTTGAAGGAAAATTGGCTGGTCAATGCGACTCCATCTGGACCTCGTCTGCTCCTGAAGCGATCCAGAAAGCCCGCTTGATGAAAAGACGCGGCATGACCGAGCAACAGGCTCTCCAGCGCATTCAAACCCAATCCCCCCAGGAATTGAAGATAGCCGCGGCCAGTGTTGTCATCCAGAACAATGGTTCCTTTGAAGATACGTGGAAACAGGTTG
>JBGOZL010000053.1:0-8083 GCA_041480185.1 Anaerolineae bacterium | reverse complement strand
CTCCTCAAAATGCAACTTACGTTATTTCACCTCACGCCAATGTATATTGCACGGATTGCCATATTGGGAGGGGATTTCTGGGCGTCGAGCTGGGCCGAAAAACCGAGGATGTGTATGAAATCTATTCATTCGTCTTTCATACCTACACGTATCCCATCCAGGCAACCCGCACACGCCCGGCTCTTGTGACATGTGAGAAGTGCCACCAGCCCCAGGCTTTTTCTGCCGATAGCTTGCTGGTTATTAACCATTTCAAAGATGATCTAAACAACACCCCTTTTAATATTTACCTGGTAATGAAAACGGGTGGCGGCGCCAAGGAACAAGGCCTGGGGAAGGGCATCCATTGGCACATCATCAGCAAAGTGGAGTATTACACCACCGATCCGCTGGGTCAGAACATCCCCTACATTCGGGTGTACAACGATGATGGCACCACTACCGAATATGTGGATGTCACAGCCAATTTCGATCCATCAAAGATTAAAGAAAGCGACCTCAAGGTGATGGACTGTATCACCTGTCACAACCGGGTCACCCATGACTTCCAACCCCCGGCGAATTCGGTCGATAATGCCATGGGAACTGGCTTGATATCAACAACCATCCCGGAGATCCGCAAGAAAGGAGTGGAGGTGCTAAGCGTTTCTTATACCTCGCAAGCCGAGGCAATGTCTGGCATTGCAGGCCTCGGAAATTATTACACACAATATTATTCCGAGTTCTACAACAATAATACTCAGTTGATTTCTTCAGCCATAAAAGAACTCCAGGACATTTATAACCAGACGGTATTCGTCGACCAGAAAGTCGATTGGACCACACATCCCGATAATCTTGGGCACATTAACTCTCCGGGATGTTTCCGCTGCCACGACGGGAAACACCTGGATGCCCAGCAGCAGGCCATCCGGCTGGAATGCAACCTTTGCCATTCCATCCCGGTGGTTGCCACATCACAGGACTTTGTCACCAGCATTGAGATCAGTCGAGGGCCGGAGCCCGGTTCGCACCTGAACCCCAATTGGATCAGCCTGCACAACAGCACTGTGGATGCGACCTGCGCAAATTGCCATACCATCGGGGATCCGGGGGGCACATCCAATACTTCCTTTTGCTCGAACAGCGCCTGTCATGGCACTGGATTTACCTATGCAGGTATTGACGCTCCAGCATTACGGGCCATCCTTCAGCCGCAACTTTCCGCTTCCACTCCCGTGCCAACTTTAGCTCCGGTTGTCGGCACCCCTACATTTTTGGCAAATATTGAACCGATTTTTACGGCTCTCTGCATCGTGTGTCACAGCGGACCTGGAGCAACGGCGGGGCTTGACCTTTCGTCCTACTCCACCGTCATGAAAGGCAGCTTGAATGGTCCCGTGGTCATGCCGGGTGACTCAGCCGGGAGTAAATTGATTCAGGTTCAAAGTAAGACTCATTTTGCCAATCTTAGCGCGGAAGAATTGGAACTGGTCAAACAATGGATTGACGCCAACGCGCCGGAAAAATAAACCAAAGGTGTATTTCGCCAAAGGAGATACAAAAATGGAGAGTAAGGAAAAAAAGAAAATTTCGCGACGCGATTTCATGAAATTAACGATTGGAGCCCTCGGTGGTTTGATCGGGTTGGGATATGTCATCCCTGCAATCGAGTATGTTGTGACGCCTGCGCTCGCCAAAAGCCAGGCCGAGCAATGGATTCAATTGGGAGCTGTCTCCAAGGTTGAATTGGGAATGCCGACACTTTTTAAAGTTAATATTTCACGACAGACGGGTTGGATCGTAAACCAGGAAGAACTCTCTGTATATGTTCTAACGGATAACGGGCGTGATTTCATTGCAATGTCCAATGTCTGCACCCATCTTGGTTGCCGCATACGTTGGATAGCTGACCAGAATCAATATTTTTGCCCCTGTCATAATGGAGTTTATGACAAGCAGGGAAATGTTGTCTCCGGCCCTCCGCCTCGACCGCTCGATAAATATCAGACCAAGGTCGAGAACGATCAGTTGTTCATCCTGGGAGGCTGACCATGCTTACAAGATTCGGTAATTGGATGGACGAACGCATGGGTTGGCGCTCGGTTTGGGAAGGGATATTCCTCCGTAAAGTTCCCAAAGTAAACTGGTTTTACACCCTGGGTAGTGCAACGCTATTTGTTGCTCTTAATCAAGCGATCACCGGCATCCTCCTGATGATCTACTATGTTCCCACACCCGATCATGCCTATGACAGCGTGCAATACATAACCACCCAGGTGGCCGGAGGTTGGCTCATTCGTGGCCTGCACCACTGGGGCGCGAGTGTCATGGTAGTTCTGGTGGTATTGCACATGCTGCGCGTGATCATTTATGGTGCTTATAAATATCCGCGCGAAGTAACCTGGATGACCGGTGTCGTTCTTCTGCTCGTTGTGATCGGCTTTGGGTTTACCGGATACCTTCTACCTTGGGATCAGAAATCCTATTGGGCTACCACGGTCGGCACGCGCATTGCCGGTGTTGTTCCTTTTCTGGGGAATTGGATTTTGCGGGTTATGCGCGGCGGGGATGACCTTTCTGCCGTAACTCTGGCTCGTTTTTTCGGGGCGCATGTCTGGGTCCTGCCCGCCACCCTTTTGCTCCTGCTTGGCACCCACCTGTTTTTGGTGATTCGCAATGGCATTAGTGAAATCCCAAGGAAGGAGGGTCGTAAACAATGAACGAACAAGAGAAAAAAGAATCCTTGGAAAAATACCAGGATGCCAAGAAAAAAGGCGTCCTTTTCTTCCCGGACATCATATTCTCAGATGTGATGGTATCCTTCGGCGTTTTTCTCCTGCTGATCGCATTAGCCTATTTCATCGGAGCTCCGCTGGAGGCACGTGCCAACCCCGCGGATACTACTTACACTCCTCGCCCCGAATGGTATTTCCTCTTCCTTTTCCAGCTTTTGAAATACTTCCCCGGAAAACTGGAAGTGGTTGGGGTGATCGTCATACCCACCTTGGTAATTCTGGTTCTATTCTTCCTGCCCTTCCTGGATCGAGGCTCTCGCCGTCATTTCCTGGATCGGCCAGTAGTAACCGGATTGACAGCATTCACACTTGCTGCAGTCGTATTCCTGACCATCCAGGCATCGTTGGAATCACCCCCTCCGGTGGCAGTTACTTCTGGTGATCAGACCGCAGCCCTGTATGCCGCAAATTGTGCTTCCTGCCATGGCAATTCAATTGTAGTTCCTCCAGGGACAAATTTGCATGATGTGATCACCCAGGGCAAGCACGAAGGGATGCCAGCCTGGGGAGCAGACCTATCGACGGATCAAATCGACGCCCTGGTGGGATTCGTCCTTTCCCCTGGTGGAAGCGCCCTTTTCACCCAAAATTGCGGGAGCTGCCACGCTGTCACCGAATTGGTTGCCAATAATCCACTGGAACTTAAAAAAGCTCTGGATGAAGGTGCAACTTATACCCCTCACGCCACTTTGAAGATCCCTGACTGGAACACCGTGATGACCGCTGAGGAACAAACCCGGCTGTTAAATTTCCTGGTAGCTCCGGATGGCGCCAGGCTATTTGCCGTCAACTGTTCTCCCTGCCATGGCGAATCGGTGGCTTATTCTGGATCCGAAACCGATTTGCTCTCCTTGATCAGCAAGGGAGGCCTGCACCTTGAAATGCCACCCTGGAAAGAAAAGTTAACATCCGACCAGATCAATGCCCTGGCGCAATACGTGGTTGACCCGGCAGGGAACACTTCTGCTAAGGCGTTATTCGACCAGGACTGCACCAGCTGCCATGGGAGTCGCATCCCCGTGGAAACAAATGTCGACCAGGCGCAGCAAGATATTTCGGCAGGAGGCGCTCATCAAACCATGCCCATTTGGGGTCAAATATTGACGCCTGAACAGTTGGATGCGTTGGTTCAGTATACCTTCCAGGCTGCCCAGGGCTCTCCCATCCAGTTTGGTCAGGGACTCTTTGCCCAGAATTGTTCATCTTGTCATGGCGAATTCGGCGAAGGCGGTCCCAATCCGGCGAATGCAGTCGAGATGATTCCACCTATCAGTACAGCAGGATTCTTGCAAACGCGTGATGACGCCACAATACGTGCCATCATAGCACAGGGACAATCAGATCTTGGCATGCCTCCGTTTGGGGCATCCTATGGCGGTCTCCTAAGTGATGATGAAATTGATGCCGTTGTTGCTTATGTAAGATCCTGGGCTGCAAATCCCCTTGTGATTGAGCCTACCCTCCCACCTACCCCAACTCCAACACCAGTTGGGCTCTCTACAACGGAAATTTATGCAAATTTGTGCGCTCAATGTCATGGCACATTTGGCGCAGGCGGATCGGGTCCAGCGCTGAACACCGCCGAGTTCCAGCAATCTGGTATGGAGCAGTATATTTTCGATGCGATAAACCTTGGTGAGGAAAACACACCGATGATCGCATGGGGAAAGATCCTTTCTAAAGATCAAATCACTCTGTTGGTAAAGTACGTACTCGGTCTTTCCGGTACGTCAACTGGGACGCCTCAGGTGGGGACTCCTTCGTTCAACTCAGATGTGCTGCCAATATTAGAGGACAACTGCACTGTCTGTCACGGAACGATGGGAGGCTGGAATGCTTCCACTTACGCTGATGTCATGACCTCCGGCACCCACGGCCCGGTCGTAGAACCGGGTGATGCGGATAACAGCCTTTTGGTTCAAAAACTTGTTGGAAAGCAACCGAATGGCTCTAGTATGCCGCCTTCAGGGAAATTATCGGATGCTGAGATACAAGTCATCATTGACTGGATTAATGCTGGTGCACTGGAAAAATAAACAGTGGTTTATTAAAGAAGAGGCCGCCTAAGAGCGGCCTCTTCTTTAATATTGACTTTGATCATTTTCTAATATGATAGATTTCACACAGACCAGTAGTGACATTAATCACGAATCAATGTGACAGATGAGGGGCTTGGGTTAATTAACCCAATGATATAATTCTAATGTGGTATTAATCTAAGTTGGATTGTGTTATATTACACAATTGCAGGAGGTGACCCACCCATCATAGATTAATGGTTCCCTTGCCCAAGCATCACCATCTTATTCTCAGGAGAATGAAGAAATGACCATTAAAAAAGTAGTATTCCTTTGTGCCCTCTTGGTCGCCGCCGCGTTTGTGTTGGCAGCCTGCGCAGGCCCTGCCGGCTCCATTGGTCCAGCCGGTCCCGCTGGCCCTGTCGGCCCACAGGGCCCTGCTGGCACGAATCCGTCTGCAGTCGACTTGACCTGCACCCAATGCCACAACAACACCAATCTTATCTCCAGTAAAGCGGAAGAATGGGCCACATCCCTGCACGGGAGCGGTACGCTTTTCTTGGCCGAGGGAACTGAAGATGGTTGCGCCGGCTGTCACTCCGGAAGCGGATTTCTCGCCGACTTGGCTGGAAGTCTCACCCCCGACAAGTCGGTTGCTGATGCGAATCCCACCCAACAGGATTGTCGCACATGCCATAAAATCCATACCACCTTCACCAAAACTGACTTTGAACTGCAAACCATCGCCTCGGTGGCGATGTATGCCACCAACACTACCTTCGATGGTGGCGAAGGTAATCTGTGCGCCAACTGCCACCAGGCACGCCGGATAATTGCCACCCCGGCTGCAGATGGAACAATCGCAGTAACCGCACGCTTTGGCCCACATCACGGCCCGCAGAGCGACATGATCCTTGGTATTGGTGGTGCCGGTGCCGTTACGGGTGCCCCCAGCCCGCACTACTCAACCGTCAAGAACACTTGTGTCACCTGCCATATGGGCGATGGTAAAAACCACTCCTTTGCACCGAATGTAGCGACCTGTGTTTCTTGCCATCCCGATGCCACGGACTTCAACATGAATGGCGCTCAGACAAAACTCGATGACAAAATTGCTACACTCAAGACAGACCTGACCACCGCTGGTCTGCTTGATAAAACTGGCGCAATCATCGCCGGGAATTTTCCAGAAGCCCAGGCAAATGCCCTGTGGAATTACCTCCTTGTCGCTGTGGAGGACAAGAGTAACGGCGTTCACAACATGCCTTATGCCAATGCTTTGATGGATGCCAGCATCGCTGTTTTCTCCAAGTAAATCCCTTACTAATAAAGTTTAGAGTCACCAACATGACCTATCCTGATTATAGGATAGGTCATGTTTTATTACGGACTATATACAATCAAAGAGCCGCCATAGAAGGGGGCACTTTTCTAAAATAATATGATGTAGTTAAACCCCTGGCACCGGGATTGCCTCGATGACTTTTGATTCCACTTCGTGAGCTTTTACCACGTTGTGATCTACCACTTTCAGGTAGCGCACCCCAAAGCTGAATGCCAGCAAGCCATAACTGACGACCCCTCCTCCGGCCAATAATTCGGTCAATGATGGTTGATAAGCAGCGTATGCCACCGCGGGTTCGCCAGGCAGGTACGACAGGTAGATCAACAAGCCTGACAAGTTGGTATCCCAGCGATAGGCCACCACTCCGCCGACCACCAGCACCATGGCAAGCATCCGCCAGAGTGGAAGGGAGCGCGTCCGCTTGTTTAGTAGCAAGAGGATCGGGACTACTGCGCCCAGCAGGATTTCGCCGACCCAGAAATTGAATGAAAGGGAGCCCCCTGAAAGGAGCTGCAGCCCCTCTGTTCTTCCTGGTTGGTAAGTGTACGTCATTGCCAGGGCATCCCAGAAGCGGAAGTAAAGGTATGCTACCAACACCCATCCGATGATGTGGGAAACGCGATCTAGAAGATTGTTATCCACGTTGGCATGGTTGGTCAGGCGTGCCGAAAGCATTGAGGCAAAAACTGTCAGTGCCATGCCTGCCGCGATTGCAGAAATGATAAATAGCACCGAAATGTCCGGTCGGTACCAAAGTGGGCGGGCTTTGAGAACCCCGTAGAGTGCCCCCAGGGATGACTGGTGCAGCATGGAGAGAGCCAGGCCAGCTATTGCCAGGTAAGGTGCCAGCTGATGGGCCTGCGACATTTTGCCGGCCAATTTTGGCCAGTGTGATCGAAGCCAATCGAACCCGGCAAAGATAGGTAATGCCTCCAGGGTTAGTACCCCCAGGTATAACGTGACGCACATGGTCACTTCCCAGAGCACAGAATGCTCGTTCCAGTAGATCATCGAGTGCCAGAAGCGGTCCGGACGGCCAATGTCAAGCAGAAGGGTTAACACGGCCATCGTGTAACCGATCAATCCTATAAATGTTGCTGTCCGAGCCACCGGCTGGTAACGCTTGAGGCCTAGCAAATAAACCACCGCACAGAGGCTGAAAGCTCCTGCACTAATCGCGATGGAGGACAGGTCGATGGTGATCCATAATCCCCAAGGCACTTTGTCTGATAGGTTGGTTAGCGACAGGCCCTTCCACAAAACCATTACTCCAGCGGTTGCGCCTGCAATGAGTAAGATCGCGAGTCCCACGATCCACCCAGACCAGGGAGTGAACCGGGGGAGTCTGATCTTAATCGGGTTGAATTTGGGAAGCTTGATTTTCATGATTGCGCCTCCTCTGTTGCGGGTAAATAGTAGACATGTGGAGAAGTGCCCAGATCTTCACGCAAGCGATACGATGTTCGTCCTTTAAGAAGTTTGCTTACGTTCGACTCGGGGTCATTCAAGTCGCCGAATTGACGGGCACCCACCGGGCATGCTACTGCGCAGGCAGGAGTGGCATCCTCGTCAATCCCGGGTGTCAATCCGAGAGCCAGGCCGCGGTCGATACGCTGATAGCAGAATGAACATTTCTCGACCACACCCCGCGGGCGGCGTGCCACCTCAGGCTGCCCCCACTCTGGAACAGAGGGGTTTGGACCTGTAAATTGTTTCCAGTTGAAAGAGCGCGCACCGTAAGGGCAGGCTATTTCGCAATAGCGGCAACCAATGCAGCGGTCGTAGTCCATCTCTACGATTCCATCAGGGCGGTAGGTACTCGCTCGCACCGGGCAGACTTCCACACAAGGGGCATGCGCACACTGCATGCAAGGGCGGGCTATGTAAACATCCTGGGCTCCCACGGTCCCCGTTTTGGTAACCACATTCCAGGAAATTTCCGG
>JBGOZL010000052.1:0-8087 GCA_041480185.1 Anaerolineae bacterium | reverse complement strand
GTGCTTACGCACCAGCAACTTGTGCATGCAGTGTGGGGCACGAGCTACGAAGCGGATGCGCATTTGTTGCGGGTGAACATCAGCAACTTGCGTCACAAAATTGAGGTTGATCCTTCCCGATCGCGCTATATCGTGACAGAACCTGGTGTCGGGTACCGGCTAAGGGCAAATTGAATATCGGCCGCCAGAATGTAACACGGCCAACTGGCCGGAATAATACATAAAAAGGTAAAGTATGATTTTTTCCATTGCATTACTCATTGTCATCATCGCCATCGCATTTAAACTTGCTCCGGTTGAAAAAAAGGAGCATGCACTGTTGCATGGAGCGGGGCAGATCGGTCTATTGGCCGCGGTGGCATTGTTTGGTATGGACTATTTCACTTCGTATTTTTATGCCACCGGCGAGATGATGACCGCTCTGCACCCTTACAACCTCCAGAAATACGCCTTCATTGCCGTCATCATCATCGCGGTTGCTAACGCGGTATTTGGTTTCCTTTACATGTATTCTCTGGGGGTTTTCAACGAAGGCGGCGGTTCATATACCGCTTCGATGCGCTATTTGGCTCCGGGGTTGAGCCTGGTGGTAGCAGTGGTGTTGATCCAGGATTATGTTTTTACCATAGTGGTCTCTACACTCTCTGGGGTAGACCAATTACTATCCCTGACCAATTCCTATAATACTCTCTGGGTGTATCGTTTTTTGATTGGGGCAGGTCTGGCACTAATTACCTGGTGGCTCACCATTCGCGGGCGCGGTGAATCGGCGCGTGTGACTTTTATCATGCTGGGTATCTTTCTCCTGCTAACCGTCGTCATGGCCATCGGCCTTTTCGTTGCCAAAGGCAGAACGGTGGCAGCCCTGCCCTATACCCCTCCTAGCACCACACCTACCATCTGGCAGGCCATGTATCATATGCTGACCGCTTCCATGAAAGGGTTGGTGGCATTGAGCGGTCTGGAAGCCATGTCCAATGGGATCCAGTTCGTAATCAACGAGGACTTCGCCTTGGTAAAGTGGGGAAAGAAACACCTCCCGCGCTTGGCGGGTATATGGAATTATTACAGTGGCAAGTCGGGTATCGGACGCATGGTCCAGACCTCTTTCCTGTTCTACGGTGGCATCACTACGGCTTTCCTGACATACTTTGCCATCCATTTCAACGCCTTCAATGGCACTGCCGGTCGCTCGCTGGTTGGTAATCTGTCTTTCATCGGATTCACGCAATTGCCAGGAGGAAATATCCTGTATTGGGCCTACCAGATCCTGGCAGTTGGACTACTAGCGACAGCGTCCATGACTGCCTTTCAAGACTTACAGGCGACTGCGTGGCGAGACGTTGCCATTGGGGAGATCCCGGAAGTCGTGGTGTATCGCAACCCCAAGGGAACGTTCACACGTTCGGTGACAGCGGGATTTATTGTCGCTATCCTTATCCAGCTGGCTGTACGTGGTGATACCGGTGCAGCTGTTCCCTTTTACGGGATCGGCGTTTTCATGCCCATCATGGTGATGGGATTTGCCATCCGCCAGCATATTCTAAAAACGTATCCAAAGAGTGGGAAACGTTCTTGGGGTGCATTCGGAGCCGGATTTGCGGCAATCCTTGCTGGGATCGTTTTTGTTGGTCAGATCGCTGGTAAGTGGACCGAAGGCGGTTGGTTGGTTTTGATTTCATTTAGCATCTTGATCATCGCTGCCAACCTGTTGTTAATTTCTCCCATTGGGTACCGCGAGCCAGAACAAATCTACCGCATCGTACGTGAGAAAGCGCGCGTCCAGGGAGCCATGGCCTCCATTGTGGAATGGCAGTCCCTTAAAATGCAGGAGTATCGCTACAACTTGATCGCTTGGATTGCCCGCTTTTTCGAGATGTTCGGTGTCCGTCGCCCAGTCCGGTATGAGCCGCCTGCCCCAGCCGGAGACTATGACCATGCCCTGCATGTGGATCACCCCGAAGCTCCATCGCTACTCCAGCAGTACTTGGGCAGTAAACCGAGCGAGCCGAAACTGGGTGGAGCTCCCAAGCAGACTTCCCCCGGAGATGAAGAAGGAAAAGAGGAATAATGACAAAATGGAATTACACACAAATCTGGGGTCTTATCGCCCCAGATTTGTGTAATGGTGTTTTCGTGGGAAAAGCATCGCGACCGCAGCTTGATCCACCAGCCAGATTGTATTACCTTTGATCGGTTTAACAGCCTGCGCTGGCAGCAAATCCGGTTGGAAGGGACCTTGGAGGACTTGTGCCAGACGTGCTGCTTTTTCTCCCCCGGAGACGAGAAAGAGAATATGGGCTGCAGCGTTCAACACTGGTAACGTTAGCGTGACTCGGTCCACTAGCGGAGGAGGTGGGAGTCTATGAATAACGGGTGCGACCCAGTGTGACATTTCCCCTATTGCAGGCGAGTCTGGAAAGAGCGAAGCGGTGTGGCCATCGCTACCCAGACCCAGCAGTATCAGATTAAAGCGCGGAGTAGTCGTGCCAAAAAAAAGGCGGAGATCCTCTTCATAATTTTGGGCAGCCTGCTCAACAGGCAGTTCTCCACGGATGCGGTGGATATTTTTACTCGGAATGGAGATGGACCTGAGCAGGGCTTCATATGCCATGTGGTAATTGCTATCATCGTGATCAGCAGAAAGGCAACGTTCATCTCCCCAAAAGAAATGTACGTGATCCCAACTCAAATGAGCTTGACTCAGCTTGGTGTACATCTGCTGAGGGGTTGAGCCACCAGCCAGTGCCACCGTGAATCGCCTCCTGACCCGGAACGATTTATCGGCAAGCCGGACAAATTCATCTGCAGCTCGCTCGGCTAGGGATGATGAATTCGGAACCACTTCAATTATCTGTGGGTATAACATCTTTCTCGTCTGTACAGCCTAATCGCCAGCGGCGACCATCTCGTGACAGCAAATGGTCCGCATCGGCTGGTCCCCAACTGCCAACTGGATAAATATAAATGGGTGGATCGTTATGAGCTTCCCAGCCCTGGATGATCGGGTCCACCATTTTCCAGGAGGCTTCGATACCATCGCTGCGGGTAAACAAAGAAGCGTCCCCATCCAGAGCTTCCAGCAATAACCGTTCGTAAGCCTCAGGTAAAGACCCGCTAAATGAGGAACCATAATGGAAATCCATATCCACCGAGCGCATCTCCTGGGCAGAATCAGGGAGTTTAGCTTCGAAGCGCAGGTGTATGCCTTCATCCGGCTGGATGCACAGTGAAAGGACATTAGGCGAGAAATCACTGCCTTCCGGCAGATGGAACATCAGGTGAGGCGGACGCTCGAATTCAATGATAATCTCGGAGGTCTTGCGTGCCAACGCTTTTCCGGAACGCAGGTAGAATGGCACTCCCTGCCAGCGCCAGTTATCAATATTTAGTTTGATCGCTGCAAAGGTGGGGGTCTGTGAGTCGGGAGCTACGCCATCCGTCACCCGATATCCGGCGTACTGGCCGCGAACCGTGTCATTCAGTGCCACCGGTCGAATGCTTTCGAATACTTTTGCTTTCTCGTTGCGGACGGCATCGGCGTTAAACGAACTTGGAGCTTCCATCGCCACCAATGCCAGCAGTTGCAGCAGGTGGTTCTGGAACATATCCCGAATCACTCCAGCAGTGTCGTAATAACCGGCACGATGCGCCACGTCCCCAGTCTCCGCTACGGTCACCTGTACGTTATTCACATAGCGGCGATTCCAAACGGGTTCGAAAATGGTATTGGCAAATCGAAAAAAAAGGATATTCTGGGCTGTCTCTTTACCAAGATAATGGTCTATGCGATAGACCTGGCTCTCATTGAAGACAGCATGGACTGCGCGGTTTAGTTCTTGGGCGGAGGCCAGATCGCGGCCAAACGGTTTTTCGATGATAATCCTTCTCCACAACTCAGGATCTAGTTCCTGTTTCGCCATGCCTGCCGCTCCTAATTCACTGGTGATGAGGGCATAATGCTCAGGTGCAGTCGCTAAATAATACAACCGGTTGGATGGACCTTTTTCCATTGCCTGAAGATATGACTCAAGTTTTGGGAAATCTTCCGTCACGTCGAGGTTACCCTGGAAGTAAGTCACCTTCTCGGCGAATTTCACCCAAACGGTGGAGTCGAAACTCTCAGCGCTAAACTTAATCACCCCATCACGAAGAATTGCTCGGAATGTAACGTCGGTGTATGGGCGGCGAGCAAAGCCAACCACCTTGACACGTTCAGTCAGCCGCCATTTCTTGAAATTATTGTAAAGTGCCGGGATCAACTTGCGAGAGGTCAAGTCACCGGATGCACCGAAGATGACAATGGTGGTGGGTATATTATCCATGGAGCTCTCCTTGAACTGAGCTGACTGCGCAGAACCCTGATTGCTGGACCAACTTACACCGCCCCCCGAGGCACTATCCTGCTCCTATTCGGTTTTTACGGAGTGACCGCCAAATTCATTGCGCATGGCCGCCAGCAACTTGGCGGCGTAACTTTCATCCTGTCGGCTCATGAAGCGCTGCAAGAGGGATAGCGTAATGACCGGCGCGGGCACATCCAGGTCGATTGCCTCAGCCACTGTCCAGCGCCCCTCGCCACTGTCAGCCACCCAACCCTTGATGTGGCCCAGGTTCTGATCTTTCGCCAGGGCATCGGCGGTCAGGTCAAGCAGCCACGAGCGGACAACACTGCCGTATCGCCAGATCTGGGTAATCTGTTCCAAGTCCAGCGCAAACTCCTGCTTGGAGTGCATGATCTCAAAACCTTCAGCGTAAGCCTGCATCAGACCGTATTCGATACCGTTATGGATCATTTTGACAAAGTGCCCTGCACCAACCGGACCAACACGGCCCCAGCCTTTATCCGCCTCGGGCGCTAAAGTCTCAAAAATTGGACTGAGTCGCTCAACCACTTCCTGATTTCCACCGATCATCAGACTATAACCTTCTGCCAGTCCCCACACGCCCCCGCTGGTGCCGGCATCCAGGTAGTGGATGCCTTTCAACTCGAGCGCCGCAGAACGGCGAATGTCATCCTTGTAGAATGTATTTCCGCCATCAATGATGGTATCTCCGGGCGAGAGCAACCCAGCCAGTTCATTGACCACCACTTCGGTCGTGTCCCCAGATGGAACCATCACCCAAACGGTGCGGGGTGGAATCAAAGCGCTCACAGCTTCCCGGTTCGAAAAAGCCGGGACGAGCCCATGTTCCTCAGCAAGGTGACGGGTTACATCCTGGGATCGGTTAACCCCAACCACCCGATGTCCCGCTTTGAGCAGGCGCTGAGCCATATTGCCGCCCATTTTTCCCAAACCGATAATAGCAAGTTCCATATCCATTTCTCCTGGGTTATTTTGCCCTTTTTGCTTTTTATTTTATCTTAAAACTCCAGTTTCTCATCATTGACTAATGAATTTTTATATTGACCTCGTTCTTAATTACTCTTACAATATCCGCATGAAAAATGTCAGCAAATTTTATGCTGGATTTTTTCGCCCTGACCATGACCTACCGTGTGCTGTTGAATGGACTCAGAACCTGACGCGGTTATTTGACGCGTTCATCCTTCTTACTTGTTAGCCTACAATTTACTGGAGGAAAAATGTCAGTCTTACCTTTCCCGTCCAAGCGTGTCCCAGCTTTCGCTGATATCCCTGACGAAATGTGGAACGACTGGCGCTGGCAATTGAGCCACCGCCTGAATTCAGCGGAGGAAATTGATCAGATTATTACTCTCACAGAATCTGAGCGCAAGGCACTCAGTGCGCCGCATCTTTTTCGCGTGGACATAACGCCTTATTTCATTTCCCTGATAGATCCAAACGACCCCGACGACCCGGTTCGCAAACAAGTTATCCCAACTGATAATGAAATGGTACCTTTCACAGCGGAAATGGAAGACTCGCTGGCTGAAGATAAACACTCACCGGTGCCGGGACTTGTCCATCGCTATCCTGATCGGGTTTTGATGCTGGTTACAACGCAGTGCGCTTCATATTGTCGCTATTGCACGCGTGCCCGAATCGTTGGTGATCCGGCGGCGCAGTTTTCGCGGCATGAGTTCGACATGCAAATAGAATATCTTAAAAATACCCCCCAGGTTCGGGATGTGCTTCTTTCGGGTGGCGACCCGCTTGTTTTGGCACCCAAGATCCTGGAGGAAATACTTACCCGTCTGCGCGAAATCCCGCATATCGAAATCGTCCGCATCGGATCGCGTGTCCCGGTCTTCATGCCTCAGCGGATCACAGACGACCTGTGCGATATGCTCCAAAAATTCCATCCACTCTGGATGAATATCCATGTTAATCATTCGAACGAAATCACCAAAGAACTGGCTGAAGCCTGTGACAAGCTGACCAGAACCGGCATCCCACTTGGTAACCAGACCGTACTCCTAGCGGGAGTCAACGATAACGTTCACATCCAACGCAAACTGGTTCAGGACCTGGTGCGTATCCGGGTGCGCCCGTATTATCTCTACCAATGCGATCTGGTGCACGGTGCCGGGCACTTCCGCACGGCAGTTGCCAAGGGAATCGAGATCATGGAGGGATTGCGCGGGCATACGTCCGGATATGCGGTGCCGCAATACATCGTGGACGCCCCCGGAGGTGGAGGAAAAATTCCGGTAATGCCCAATTACCTGATTTCTATGTCTGACCATAAGATCATCCTGCGTAATTTTGAAGGCTACATTACCACTTACGAAGAGCCGACCGATTACACGCCCGCCATGGAAGCCAAATACAAGGGTATCAAGCGCCCAGAACCGGGACAGGAAGGGATCACGGCATTACTGGATGGCGAAAAGATGTTCATCAAATCCGAAGGTTTCGATGAAGTCCACGATCGGCATGGTATACAGCACCGGCTCAAGGATGAATCCAAGTGGAAACCGTTGGGGATCGGCTCAGGCGAAGAAAAAGAGAATTGATTTCCAATCAGAGAATTTTTATAAAAAGAGAGCTGCGATTTAATACGCGATCGCTGCTCTCTGTTCTAATGGAGGCGAAATGGAATATCGTTATTTGGGCCATTCCGGGTTGAAAGTCAGCGAACTCTCCTTTGGTTCATGGGTTACCTTTGGTACCCAATTGGGTGAAGACCTGGCCCGCGAGTGCATGGCTGTTGCTTATGGGGCGGGGGTCAATTATTTCGACAATGCTGAAAGTTACGCCCGCGGTCAATCCGAAATTGTAATGGGCAAGGTCCTCAAGAAACTTGCCTGGCGGCGTGGCAGTTATCTTGTTTCCACGAAATTCTTCTGGGGATTATTTGAGGGACCCAACGAGAAGAATACACTCAACCGTAAACGCCTTTTGGAGGCAATCGACGGTTCCCTCGCGCGCCTGCAACTCGATTATGTGGACCTGGTCTTTTGCCACCGCCCGGACCCGACCACGCCCATCGAGGAGACGGTGTGGGCCATGCACAATATCGTTTCGCGCGGCAAAGCTCTTTATTGGGGTACCTCCGAGTGGAGCGCTGCGGAAATCATGGAAGCTTGGCAAATTGCGGACAAACATCACCTGCACAAACCATCAATGGAGCAATCCCAGTACAACATGTTCAACCGGCAAAGGATCGAACAGGAATTCGCCCGGCTCTACCAGGACATCGGGCTGGGAACGACCACCTGGAGCCCGCTTGCTTCCGGGATACTGACAGGCAAATATAATGACGGCCTTCCCGCAGACAGCCGGGCAAACCTGAAGGATTACGAGTGGCTCAAACCTTCCCTGACTGACCCCGAACGGATCAACAAGGTTAAGGAACTGGCGCTCATTGCTGCCGATCTGGGCGTCAGCATGGCACAAATGGCGCTAGCCTGGTGCCTGAAGAATCCGCACGTGAGCACGGTCATTACTGGAGCCAGTCGGGTGGAACAGATCCACGAAAACATAGGTGCCAGTGAAGTGGTCGAAAAACTTAGCCCTGAAGTCATGACCCGTATCGACGAGGTTCTTGGGAATAAACCTCAGGAAGAAGAATAAAAAGTACTGGTATTATGCATTAGTGGAATGATAAAAATAGTTTCGAAATAGAAAAGCCAGGCAAATTGAACTGCACCCTTTAGGCAAGACACAATTGAAGAAAGC
>JBGOZL010000051.1:0-8258 GCA_041480185.1 Anaerolineae bacterium | reverse complement strand
TTCAAGGGCAAAGGCGTCGAATAACGGTGCCACCATATTCATCAGTGCGCCGCGCGCTAAAAAACCTATCACGGCCAGCCAGGGCCAGGGGGAGAAACCGATCATCAGCAGGAAGACCAGGCTGGCTCCCTGACCGAGCACCACCGTTCGCACTTTACCGCCCAGGTTGCCCACCAGCCGCGGGCCAAAGATGCAGCCGATCCCGGTCAGCAGGGAACCGAGGCTGAACAGGATCCCCAATGTGGAATCTCCCATATTAAACCGTTCGGCAAAAAAGACGTTGAAATAGGGGACCAGGGTCGCGGCGCCAAAGCCGATCACCAGGTTGGGAATAGCCAATTTCAGTGTTAATGGACGAAGCAGCACTTCCCAGACCGAAACCATGGGTGCCGGAGATCCAGTCTTCTCTTCCACTGCAGCCTTTTTTGGTTCGTGGATATAGGCGATCGGTACTAGGACGAGGAAACTCATGACAACACAGAAGAGCAGCACGGCTTGGTAAGCTGCAACACTACCCGCCAGGTGGAACCAGCGGGTGAACAGCCCGGGCAGGTAACCCGCCAGTATGTTTCCAGCAGTGCTTGCCAGAGGAAACATTCCAAAACTGAGACTGAATAATATGTCGCGGCTCTGGTCGTCGGAGGACTTCATCATGAACGGAGCCTGGCTTAGAAAGTACAGCTGTGAGGTTGCTCCCAGGATAAGAGCGCCTGCCAGGATGACCCCTTCGGAACGACCCAGGATCATGGTGATGATGGCGAAGTTCGCCAGGGCAAAGCCGATCATCATGGCACGTTTCCGTCCCATCCGGTCGGAGAGCAATCCCATCGGGACGCCCAGCAGGAGCGCTGAGAGACTCGGAGCGGCATTTACCAGCCCAAGGAAATCGCGGCTGTAACCGGCGTCAAGGATATACAGGTTGAAGAACAAGTTCCAGCCTGCGAAAAGCAGCCCATCCAAGAATAGCGCCACAAGGAACAACCGCGCTGGACGGTTGAGCAGGCGGAACTGGTTGACAGTGGAGTGAAAGAAGGTTTTCATTTCATAAACTACTCGCCGGGGGTCACCCCGCGGCTGTATAACTAATTCACGAACATCACCGAGGAAGCCCTTTTCGGGAAGAGAGTGCTCAACAACACACGCGTCTCGTCATCCCTGTAGGAGCAATCAGCGTAGGATTGTTCCAGTTCTTCAAACGTGCGGTAACCGAAGACCATTTGCAGGAATGACAGGTCGGGGAAGGCAGCAGTGCCCTGGTCATCGTGGCAAGACATCCATGGTTCGATGGTCACCAGCCTGCCTTTATCCAGCACTAGGCGCAGCCCTGACCGATAAAAATTGATCTTCTTCTCGCCCGTGTAACCAACGATCACCGACTCTGCAATGTGACGTTCCAGGGCCGGAGTAATGAGGCGCAAAAAGACAGGCAGGTCGGGGACACGGATGTACCAGGCATACGGGTCGCGCAGGCGCGGCAGGCGCTCGCGGAAAATTTCATATGCGGGATGCTCGCTCCCGAACCAGAAGGTATATGTCGTGCGGGTTGCCGGCTTGCTGTCCCGCTTCGAATAGGTTTCTCCCATCTTCCATAAGTAGCGTGCCACAGATGGGGTCGCTTCCAGCCAGGAAATTCCCGGTCTAAGCTCATAATGGAATGCAACCAGTCCCGTATCCCAGTCGTACCATGGGTGGGTGAAATAGCCAGCCGGTGCGTTCGTTCCGGGGCATTCGAGGATGCGGAATTCTAACCGTTCCACGTTCCTTTCGCTCATACCGGTTAGCTCATAGTGCCAAAGAGCCTCTTCACGAACGCAGGTGATCAGACGCCGCTGGCAGCCACGCGCATAGGTTTCCATTAGGAAGGGAATGTCAGCCTCGGTGGCCGGGCGGATGGCGAAGGGTTCGCTCTCGCCATCTTTCAGTTTCGGAAGTTGGGATTCGTAACCGGTGCGTCCGCCTGCCAGTTCCAGTGCCATTTCGTAGCCAAAGAGACGGTAATAGTATGGAATGCCGGTAATACCCTGGACGAGGTCACCGCGTCTCGCACTCCATCGGTGGACCTCTTCGAACTGGGCGCGCACCAACCCTCGGTTGCGGAACTCGGGCAGTGTCCCGACCAATTCCGGGCGCCCCACTCCAAAGGGGATGCCTTCGTAGGCCCAGGTTTGCGGGATGAGATTCATCGAGGAGATGATTTTCTCCGTGGCAGCTTCGACGACCAGAGTACAATCGTCTGCGTGGAATGTGGGGTGAGGACGGGCGACAAGGTCACGCGTCCACGCGCCTACGCGCAGGTCGGGTTTGTCAAAACCAGCGTCGCTGTGGATCCGGGAATTAAATTCAGCCAGTGCATCCGAGTCGCCAGACATGGAACGGCAGAGAACGAACCCCTCTCCCAGGTTTCGCAGGATCGGGCGGTCATTCATTTTTATTTTCATATTTGTCCTGTTATGTGACCTTTCCCCCCGACAGGCGGAAGGTCACCCGGTATCAATCAGAAATTGTTTTAATTCTTCCAGCGTTTTTTCAGGCTGGGTAAACTGGATGGCGCTCATCCCCAGGGAGCGCGCCGCTTCCACGTTTATCAGCACATCGTCCAGGAAAACCGACTCTGCGGGTTGCACACCCGTTTTTTCGAGTGCCAGGCGGTAGATGCGTGGGTCGGGCTTCATTAGACCCACTTCGGCGGAGATGATCATTTCATCGAAGACATCCTCGAAATCCAGGCTGGTGATGACTGCCCTCAGACCTGACCAGGCGTTGCTGATCAGGCCCACCTTTCGTTCCGGATGCAGGCTGCGCAGGAAATCAAGCAGGACAATATCCATCAGGTCACCGGAAAAGAATTCGGCAATGATCTTCTCGGCCTCCACGCGGCTGACGCCCAATGCCTTCGCTATCGCCTGCCTGTGGGCTTCTTCCGGGATCTCCCCGGTGGAAGCCCTTATACTGGATTCGCTTTCGAAAATGATTTTCTCCAGGTCACGGGAGGTCATCCCCAGGCGTTTGGCCAGGCGGCTGCGCGGACCTTTATCCTCGGTGCGCATAATGACGCCGCCAAAGTCAGCAAAGACCGCACGCACCCTCATTTCTTGATCGTTCCTGCTGCCTTCCCCTTCGGGAACGATGCCCTCTTCGGGGATGCTATCTTCAGCCCGGATTTGATATCCGAAACTGCTGCAGGTTTCATTTTGGGTGCATGCTTTTTTCCGTGTTTGGCAGCGGGTTTTGGCGCTGCCGCTGCCTGCGTGGACTCGGTGCTTGTGGCTGGCTTTTCGATTGCGGTTTCTACTTTTGCCGATTCCTTCGACATGGTCTTGATCGCATTTTTCCAATCGGGGTAGAAGCGCTCCATGCGGGCGCGTTCAACGCGGTTCGCGCGGCGGCACTTTGGGCAGTGGGCGTCGTAGTAGATCAGATTATTTTCTTCCATATGCTCAAGGGCAGCGAGCATTTCCTCGCGGCTGATGGCGAACATGGTCTGGCAGTAAGTGCAGCGTAGTTGCATATCAATCTCCTTTTCGTAAAGCAGGGCGGTTGAGAATTGGTCGGATGGTCTATTTTACTCCATCGGCTTGCGATAACATATCTGCTGCTTTGCCTTGCGGTAGCCCACGCCTTCGTAAAGTCGGAATGCACCCGATGGGTTCTCAGAATCCACGCTGAGGGCGGTTTCGGTCATATCCATCTCCTTGAACATCTGCATGCTTTGGACCAGCAAAGAACGTGCCAATCCCAGCTTGCGCCAGGGGCGGCGGGTACAGATCCCTTCGGTATAGCCGCGCTTGCGGCGGTATTCCTTGTTCTCTTTATGATCAATAAAATTATGGATCACGCTCGCCATCTGGTCGCCATCCCAGGCTACTTTCCAGAGTTCTGGTTGGAATTCCGGGCTTTCCAATTGCATTTTGTATTCTTCTTCACTCATATCGCGAATACCCCAGTGGTCGCGGAAAGCCTCGTTGCTGGCGTCAAAGATCGGGCGGACATCCCTGGGCTCCACCGGGCGGACTTTCAGCCCCGCAGGCATGGTTGCCTCGGGGAAAGGATCAGCCAGGCCCCGCACCATATGGGTTTCATAACGGGCGGGCTTGTATCCACGCCTTTCCAGCAAGGAAACGAGGTCCTTTTCCGAGTCTAAAGGTTCGACCTGCAGGAATTTCGGTGTCTCTTTCGGGTGGCTGGCAGCGATTGTCTGCGCACGGAGCTCGGCAGCCTCGAACATCGCATTTCCAATGCTCTTGCCACGCCAATTCGGGTGTAGAAATCCGAAGGGATGGTACAGACGGATGCCTTCCAGAAGATCATCCCACCAGATTCGCCCGTAAGCGATCACCATTCCGTCCACTTCGGCGAAAAGCATATCGGTCTGCGGGTCACAGTTTACCAGGTGGCGGTAGGTGCGGGCAACGTCGTCCACGTCGGTGCTGCGTTCCACGGCATCCTTAACTTTGCAAGCCGCGATCAGGTTTGCCATGTGTGGGTAATCCGCTTCCCCTCGGAAGCGCCTGAAGGTCAGCCCCTGGATGGAGGGAGCATGCGGGAGAGAAATTGTATTCTTCATAATGCTTCCTTTCACGATCCATTCGTTGAAAAAATAAAGCGGCCATGGTTTTGCCCATGACCGCTTTGGGAAAGAAAAAGGCCACGGGCAGGGAGTGTCCGTGGCCGCCATACACTGCGTGTATCTAATCAGGCAACTGGCGCACTCCGCGAAGGTACGGTCTGACCGCTGGGGGCAGCGGCGCGGACACGTGCAAGGGTGGTGAGATTGCTTTGAACCATGAAGTGCGCCTCCTTTCTTTGAATTCTTCGAACAAGTGAAGTTTATCACAAGGAGTTGAATCCGGTCAAGGAATTTTGAGAAATAAAACTGTCGCTATCTTGTCGCGGGTCAATATTTACCAAAATCCACTTTTTCTTGACTTTTGCCCCTCATTTGTGCTAGATTCAAGCATCTTATATTTGAGGATATCTATGCATCGCGAACGCGTTTCTGAAAATGTCTACTGGTTCCAAAGTGAAGTATATGCACAGGTGACGGCAGGTGTGGTGGTTGGGCCACAGTGGGCCTTGGTAATCGACACACTGGCTCTGCCCGAAGAAACCCTGGCCATGCGCGATTATGTCGAGCACGAGCTTGGGGTTCAGGTTCGCTATATCATCAATACCCACTACCATGCCGATCATACCTGGGGCAATTGTTTCTTCCCCGGTGCCACCATCATCGCCCATTCCTTGTGCCGCGATCTGCTGATCGAGCGCGGCATCCCGGCACTCGAAAATGCCCGCAAGCAGAACCAAACCTTCCGCCAGGTTAAAATAGTCCTGCCTCATTTGACTTTTAGCGAGGGCACATTAAACCTGCGCGTCGGAAAGAAAAATTTGTCCATCCTGCCTGCACCCGGTCACAGCCCCGATGGAATTGCAGTGCTGGTTGAAGAGGACCGGGTCTTGTTTGCCGGGGATTCATTCATGCCTCTGCCCTACGTGGTGGATGGCAATACTGAAGACATCACCACCTCCATAAAGAAGATTGGACGCATGGGTCTCGAGAACATCATCCAGGGCCATGGCGACATCATCCTGCGTGGTGAAATTGACGCGGCAGTCAAGGAAAACCTGAACTATTTGACCAGTATCCGCAAGGTGGCCCGGACGGCAGTTCGCCGTCGCGCTCCCCAGGATTTTATGGATGAAAACAACATCGAGTCGTGTGGCAAGAGCCGGGTCTACCTGGGAGGGCTTGCTGAGGAACTTCATCGCCGGAATTTACGGGCGCTTTACCTGGAGGAAAAAGAAGTCAGGGAAGCTGCCAAGGAATAAATAAATCCGCCGCACCTTTCAAGTGCGGCGGATTTTTGAATAGGAATTTGATTGCAGATAATTGAAGCCCCGGCTTTTGAATCCCTTCGAGTTTCAGAAAAAGACAGGTGTTGAACCTTAAGACGGCTTCCCATCGCTTTTTTGGCCGCGCTCCCGCTTCAATTGTTGGAGCTTCACCGGCAAGCCGTGGCGCCGTTCCGTTCCTTTCCTCAGGCGCTTGAGGTTTGGTCGCAGAGCCCAGATCATAAGGATTTCAACCAAAAGACCGTATATCACATATTCCCAGGGACCCAGTCCCAGGGCGGCGCGCACACTAAAAATAACGATCGTCAGCACCCCGATGCTCAGGGTGGTCACCGAGGCGTAACCGGTTACATACCAGATCAGGAAACCGAGCGGGATCAGGAAGAAAGCGACCGGAGGCCAAAGGCCAAATGCACCGCCGCCCGCGGCCGCGCCACCTGCCCCACCGCCCAACCTGACATGCCCATCCTGATCGCGCACGATCAAAAAGATGGAATGATTGTGCCCGATGACGGCCGCGAGGGGAGCCATAAAATGGATCCATACATTGAGAGTCACCGCCTGTGCCAGCCAGACGGTCGCGGCAGCTTTCAGGATATCAAAAACCGCAGTCAGCACCCCGGCCCAGGGTCCGGCTGCGCGCATGGCATTTGTCCCACCTGTCCGCCCACTGGCGACATTGCGGATATCTTTTCCATTTATCAATTTAACGACGATCAAACCGAACGGGACGGAACCGATAATGTATGACGCCAACAGGATGCTGCTATCAATCAGGAAATGCATAACAGTATCCATCGGGGCGGCTAAACTTTGGCGCAAATAACACTGGGTTCCGGGCAAACCGGCGAAAGGAAATTGCCATATATCCTAATAGTTTCATTGATCGTGGTTAATCCATCTACTCAAAAGCAGTAACACACAAAAGGGGGGAACGACACTCAAGTTAACAAAACTCAAAGGCTATTTCGTGGGTTTTTCCGTCGACGATTTCATAGGCGCGCGCCCGCCATTTTCCATTCTCTCGAAACCAGATGATCTGCGCCACAGGGTACATATTCTCGGCAATATCTGTTGGCGATGGGCGGTCGGGACCGGTCGGGTGCGAATGATAGATTCCAAGAAGCTCCAACCCGGCAGCCTCCATGCGCTGAAAAGCGCGCCACTGTGCGCGCGGTTGCATTCGATAGCGGACAGGGCTTCGCTCTGCATTGGGGATGCCTTGCGATCTCTCCACCCGCTCATTCGTCCCGCTGAGTAGGCCACAGGCTTCCAATGGTGCGCAGCGGCTGACATGGCGGCGCATCGCAAGCCAGACTTTATGGGTTAGGATCAATTTTGAGATCATTTACCGGAACCAGAATGCCAGCCCCCAGAATAATGCGAGCATGACCGTTGGCTCGAGAAATGCCCGGCGAAATGGATTGCCCTCTACCAGGCTGACCGCCAGCACGGTTAGCGCATAGAGTGGGGCTAGCAGAGCCAGCCCAAACTGTACTGGCGTAAGTGGCAGGTAATGTAAAGCAGCACCAAATTGGGCTGCGACCAGGCCGATCCCAATTGCCCAGGCTAATTCCCAGCGTTGGTTGAGACGAAGGTGCAAGGTGCGCAATGCAGCCAATCCGCCTGCCACGAATAGTGCAGGGACCACCATCACCAGGCGGGCATTGACCGCTTTAAGCGCGGTTGCCAGGATGAGGAAAATGACAAAAGCGATCACCGTCAGGATAGCGGTTGCCGTCTGGTAGCGGGCGTCGTTAGGGTCTACCACCACATATTCAGCCAGGGCAACCACTAGGAAAATAGCTGCGCCCAGCCCAAATCCAAGCCACCAAACGGGCGTATTGGGCAGGGTATACAGTGCAATCCCAATCACCAGAACCGTAAGGGTGGGAAGCAGCCAATGCTCACGGGTCCCCCCTTTTTTTAACTCTGGATGGGTGCGTAGCAGCCAATCCATGCCGGTGGCGGTCACCCCCGCAGCCAACAGGACGATGACTGTATTCAGGTTGAACGAAATCGTCAGCCTGAAACTCCCCACCGGGACGAGCATGGAGAATAATGGAGTGGCACTGAGAATCCGCGTCAATGCAAATGCCAGCAGGATAGCGGCGGTCAGAACGCTGATCCGGGTCGATTCTGGCAGGTGCCTTGGTTCAGTCATCGGCGGTATTGTACCGCAAAAAAGAGCCGAGGTGGTCTCAAGCCATCTTTCGCGAAGCACCCCAAGGGGGCAGCTGCTTCAGGACTATTAGGCGCTGAAGATATTTTCTGTTTTATGTGAAAGATGGTTGGGACAGGTACCCGGACCTTCATTCATTGTCAGAAAACTCAATCGCGACTATAATACCGCCTGCCTGACGGGGCGTGGCGCAGTCCGGCTAGCGCGCTTGCATGGGGTGCAAGAG
>JBGOZL010000050.1:0-8266 GCA_041480185.1 Anaerolineae bacterium | reverse complement strand
TGCGCGCCATCAACGCGCTGGAAGCAGAAATTGAAAAGCTGTCAGACCACGAGCTGCGCACCAAAACTGACGAGTTCCGCAGCCTGATCAAGGGGGAATTGGAAGGTGTGGAAGACGAGAAAGAATGCATGGAGATCGAGGATTCGGTACTGGATGGGATCCTGCCGGAAGCTTTCGCGGCAGTGCGCGAAGCGGCCAAACGGACCATCGGTCAGCGCCCGTACGACGTGCAGCTCATCGGTGGGATCGTCCTGCACCAGGGCAAGATCGCTGAGATGCGCACAGGTGAAGGCAAGACGCTGGTTGCCACACTGCCGCTCTACCTGAATGCACTGACGGGCAAGGGGGTACACCTGGTGACGGTCAATGATTACCTGGCACGGCGCGACGCCAGGTGGATGGGCACCATTTACCATTTCCTGGGGCTGTCGGTGGGCATCCTGCAGATGGCAGCCGCCACTGAAAACGGCAAGAAGGCTTTCCTGTACGACCCGGAGAAAGAGTCCCCGCACGAAGACCAGGATGAAATGCGACTTGTGGACCGCGTGGAAGCCTACGCGGCAGATATCACGTACGGAACCAACTCCGAGTTCGGCTTCGATTATTTGCGGGACAACATGGTCTTCCGGCTGGAGGATAAAGTACAGCGCGGTCACAACTACGCCATTGTGGACGAGGTGGACAATGTGCTGATAGACGAAGCACGCACCCCGCTGATCATCTCCGGCCCGGCTTCGGGCAACATCGAATGGTACAGCAAGATGTCAGTGCTTGTGCGCCAATTAAAACCCGAAGATTACGACGTCAGCGAAAAGGACCGCAGCGTAGCCCTGACGGAGATCGGCACCGCCCACATGGAGCAACTGCTGGACCAGCCGCTGCGTGACCCAGACCGCCCCGAAGACGTGACCCCCGAACAGGCGCACCTGCTCGGCTTTTTGGAACAAGCGCTGCGTGCCCAGCACCTTTTCAAGCGCAACAAGGACTACCTGGTGCAAGGCGGCAAAGTGCTCATCGTGGACGAGTTCACCGGACGCCTGATGCCGGGACGGCGCTGGAGCGACGGCCTGCACCAGGCAGTGGAAGCCAAGGAAGGGGTGCGGGTAGAGCCGGAGAATGTCACCTATGCCACGATCACCCTGCAAAATTATTTCCGCATGTATACCAAACTGGCAGGCATGACCGGTACTGCCCTGACCGAGGCAGAAGAGTTCGACAAAATCTACAAACTGCCCGTCCTGCCAGTGCCCACCAACCTGGAATTCCAAGCCTTCGGGTCGGATGCCCCGCTGGTAGAGATCAAAACGAAGGATGATGAGGGGTACGCCTACTCCTATTTTGCCCGCAACGGCGACCCCGATAAAGAGGTTGTGTTCTGGAGGCGCAAGGATTACCCGGATATCATCTACCGCAGCGTGGAAGCCAAATTGCGGTCACTGGTGCGCGAGATCGTCATTTACCACAGCATGGGACGCCCAATCCTGGTGGGCACCACCTCGGTGGAAGCCTCGGAACGGCTGTCGACCCGGCTGCGGGCAGAGGCTGTGCGTCGATTGATGCAGATCCTGCTGCTCCGGCATACCTGGCTGGAAAAGAACGAACGCGAGGAAGACGGGCGGATCATCCCGGAACTCCAGGCGCTCAACGAACCGATCGAGCAATTACGCCCGGAAGACATGCGCCCGATGGCGAAGGAACTCAGCTTATCTCTCAACCCCGAGGAACAAACCAACCTGACGCGCTTACTGGAGATCCTGGGCCTGCCCGCGGAAGACGAAGACAGGTTTAAGGCGGTGCTGCAAGGCGGAGTGCCCCACCAGGTGCTGAACGCCCGCAAGCACACAGAGGAAAGCCAGATCATTGCCGGTGCGGGGGCATTCGGGGCTGTGACAATCGCCACCAACATGGCCGGACGCGGTGTGGACATTAAATTGGGCGGCGACCTTGCGGAAGAGGTCATCGCGGCAGTGGCGCGCGTGCTGCGCAAGGCCGGGTACAAAGACCCGTTCGACATGTCCCTGCAAGAACGGCGTGAAGCCCTGCAAAAGGCCGACCCGTCAATCTTTGGAATTTACGAAGCCGAGGTCCGCAATTTCCTGCAATATTTCGAAGACATGGAGCGCGTGCGCGCCCGAGGCGGCCTGCATGTGATCGGTTCCGAGCGCCACGAGGCGAGGCGGATCGACAACCAGCTGCGCGGCCGTGCTGCCCGCCAGGGTGACCCCGGCTCGAGCCGATTCTACCTATCCCTAGAAGACGACCTGATGAGGATGTTCGGCGGCGACCAGGTGAAAGGTGTGATGGAGCGCTTCAAGATCGACGACGACTACCCCATGCAGCACCGCATGGTCACCAACATGATCGAACAATCCCAGCACCGGGTGGAAGGCGCCAACTTCGACGTGCGCAAGCACCTGCTCGAATACGATGACGTGCTCAACGCCCAGCGCCAGCGCATCTACGACCAACGCAACCGGGTATTCGAGAAGGAAGACCTGGTGGAGGACGTGAATGAACTGCTGAGGCAGGAAGTGCAGCGACGGGCCGAGGAAGTCATCGCGAGCGAGGAATACTGGCGGATCCTGGCCTGGCTGTACCAGATTCAGCCACCATTCAATACCCCCAACGGCATTTTTCCATCCTATACCTACAAGCTCCTATTGGAAGAACTCAACTCTTCCCCGGCGGACCTGGCAACGGCGCTGCGTGAGCTGGCATTGAAAGCCCTGCAAGCCGACCAAGCGCATTTCTTCAATACCATCCTCGAGCAGATCGACCATACGGGTGAGAACCTGGATTCCCAAATCGATGACCGCATCGATTCGCTGGATACCGCCCTGGACGGCCTAGCCGACGGCCTGAGGGACGGCCTCGAAAACGAGACCCGCCGTCCAAACGCCATCCTGGAGGAACTTTCCGGGCTGGTGAGAGTACCTTTTCGACTGGACCAGGAACAATTGACCCAACTTGGCGAAGACCCGAAAGAACTGTCAGAAGAATTGCATGCCCAAGTGGACGCTTACGTGGCTTCCACGAACATCACCCGCCTGGTGAACACCATCGAATTCCGGCTGGGGGAATCGCTTGGGCTGAACATACCAGAATTACAGGAACTCGAGTGGCAGGAAACAGCCTCACAGATCGAAGAACACCTCCGGCAAGTGCTGGCAGGGCGTGAAGAGAAGCTGCTCGGGAAAGACGGGCAAATCGTGCGTGAACTTGGAAACGCACTCGAGCGCATGCCCGAGCGGGATGACCAGGCCAAGTTACGCCTGCTTGGATTGATCGCACAGGGATCAAGCACCGCGTTTGATGCAAAAACGCACCGCCAGGTGCGCCAGATCTTTACCCGCCTGCATTACGTACATCTTGCGGGCGAATTGTTGGCGAACAAAAATTCCGCCACCCTGGAAGATGACGTTCTTGATCACCTGCAGCAGGCACAAGAGGCCCAGCGGCTTGCCTGGGGGCAGAGTGAATTGACCCGCCTGGGAGAAAACGCTGGCGCCCTTACTCCACAGGAAGTGGGTCGCAGTGTGCAGAGCCAGATTTACCGCCAGGTCCTACTGGGTGCGATCACCGAACTGTGGGTGGATTACCTGACACGGGTCGAAGCGCTGCGAGTTTCCATCGGGTTGGAAGCCTACGCCCAGAGCGACCCGCTCGTCAAGTATAAGGGCCAGGCTTCGGAAATGTTCCAGACCCTGCTGGCGGACATCCGAGCGGGCGTCATCGGTCGCATTTTCCTGTACCAACCGCGCGGGGCTACCTCCCAAGTGGAAGCAGCTGCCGAAACCAAGTCCGCGCCGGTTGAAGCGGTGACCGTCCCGGCTCAAACCAACGACAAGAAGAGAAAACGACACAGGCATTAGTGGACAAATCGGCTAATTTCTACAAAAGGTTGCCCAAGGTGGACCTCCATCGTCATCTGGAGGGTTCCATGCGCCTCAAAACGATGCTGGAAATTGCCCGCACACATGGGATTACCGTTCCAATTGGTCCGGATCCTTTCAGCAATCTTATTGGTATGGAGGAAAACGAACCAGATACTATCCAAAATTACCTGGCGAAATTCAACACACTCAGGATGTTCTACCGCTCGCCCGAGATCATCCATCGGGTGACTCGCGAAGCTGTGGAGGACGCGGCGAATGACAATGTACGCCATCTTGAACTGCGCTTTACACCGGTGGCATTAAGCCGTGCCGAACGATTCCCAATAGGCCAGGTGATGGATTGGGTCTGCGAGAGTGCGAGCGAGGCGGCCCAGGAATTCGGGTTGCACGTAGTTCTGATCGCCTCGGTCAACCGCCACGAGAGCGTGGAACTGGCCGAACAGGTGGCCTGGCTGGCAGCGGCCAGGATCGGTGGGTGCATAATGGGACTGGACCTGGCCGGGGATGAAGCTGAGTTTTCAGCAGCGCCTTTCCTGGGTATTTTCAAAGAGGCGAAGGAGTCCGGGTTAAAACTAACCGTCCATGCGGGGGAATGGGGAGGAGCTGCCAATGTACGGGAGGCGATGGAACAGTTCAATGCTGAGAGGATCGGTCACGGCGTACGTGTTATGGAGGACCCGAATACAGTTGCAATGGCGCGGGAGCGTGGGACAGCCTTCGAAGTATGCGTGTCGAGCAATCTCCAGACCGGCGTGGTCCATTCCCTGGGGGAACACCCGGTCATGAACATGGTGAAGGCCGGGCTGAATGTCACCCTCGGCAGCGATGATCCATCCATTTCGCAAATCACTTTAAGCGACGAATACAAGCATGCCTGTGAGGACCTGGGAATGGAACTTAAAACCCTCAAACAAAGCATCCTAGCTGCTGCACGAGCCAGTTTCCTGCCAAAGGCCGAATGCGATATACTTATAGAGGAACTTAGCAGAAAGTTGAGCACCTGACGATAAAAACCCAAACAGGCCTGAAGGGCGGCATCCCTTGAAGAAGAGAGGTGGGAGACGCCTTTGAGTCTTTTTTTATCCCTGGGATGAAATCGCCAGGCACATCCCCGCCCACAGTAACAAACACACAGAGCTACCCCGAGGATGCGAACCCCCCAGGAGATGATGAACACCACCGTGAAGGGATGAAGTGATGAGGGAATACCCGTCAAAGGAGATGGATATGTCAAAAGATTTCTTCAAATCCCGTGATGTGCTGAAAGTGGGGAATAAAAATTACAGCATTTATCGTCTCGATGCACTGGAAAAAGCCGGGCTGACGAAACTCAGCCTCCTGCCATACTCCATCCGTATCATGCTCGAGGCGGCACTGCGTCAATGCAATGACCGGGAAATCACGCAGGAAGACGTGAAAAACATAGCCAGCTGGACGCCTAATCCATCTGCCAAGCCGGGGGGAAGCCGACCGGGGATTCCCTTTCTGCCGGCGCGCGTAATCATGCAAGACTTTACCGGGGTACCGGCTGTGGTGGACCTGGCAGCCATGCGGGCTGCGGTAGCACGCCTGGACGGTGACCCGAAGAAAATCAACCCGCTCGTGCCGGTGGACCTGGTGATCGACCACTCGGTGCAGGTGGATTTTTTTGCAACCGCAGATGCGTTGAAGCGGAATGCAGAGATGGAATTTCAGCGCAACAGCGAACGCTACGAGTTCCTCAAGTGGGGACAGAAAGCCTTCAGCAATTTCCGGGTTGTGCCGCCAGCCACCGGAATCGTCCACCAGGTTAACCTGGAGTACCTAGCCCAGGTGGTGCTTTCAAAGAAAGAGGGTTTGGGGTCCTCGGAGGTTCTGTACCCAGATACGCTGATCGGCACAGATTCGCATACCACGATGATCAACGGCCTGGGGGTGGTGGGCTGGGGCGTAGGCGGCATCGAGGCGGAAGCCGTCATGCTTGGGCAACCGATGGACATGCTTCTCCCGGATGTAATCGGCTTCAAGCTGCATGGCAAACTCAAAGAAGGCATCACAGCCACCGACCTGGTGTTAACCGTCACACAAATGCTGCGCCAGAAAGGCGTGGTAGACAAGATCGTCGAGTTCTTCGGCGCTGGCCTGGACAGCATGTCGCTGCCGGACCGGGCAACCATTTCCAACATGTCACCTGAATACGGCGCGACCATGGGCTTTTTCCCGGTGGACAGCGAAACGCTGCGCTACATGAAGATGACCGGCCGCGAAGCGGAAGTCATCGAACGGACCGAAGCCTACTGCCGGGCGCAGGGGTTATTCCGCGAAACCAACACGCCGGATGTAAAGTATACCGATATGCTCGAACTGGACCTGGGAAGCGTGGTGCCCTCCCTGGCAGGACCCAAACGCCCGCAGGATCGCGTGGCTCTTACCGAAATGAAATCTGTGTTCAAGAAGGCGCTGAGCGCGCCGGTAAAAGAGCGCGGCTTCGAGCTAAACCCCGAGGTATTAAATCGCAAGGGGAAGGTGAGCAGCAATGGCAATTCTTATGAAATCGGGCACGGCGCGGTGGTCATCGCGGCCATCACCTCGTGCACAAATACCAGCAACCCATCGGTGATGATAGCCGCGGGGTTAGTAGCCAAAAAAGCCCTCGAAAAGGGGCTGTCGGTGAAGCCATACGTCAAGACGAGCCTGGCACCCGGCAGCCGGGTTGTCACTGATTATCTTAAGCAAGCCAACCTGCTGGAGCCATTGTCAAAATTGGGATTTAACGTGGTAGCTTACGGCTGCACCACTTGCATCGGCAACAGCGGACCGCTGCCCGGGGAGGTTGCCAAAGCAGTCACCGGGTCCGATCTGGTGGCAGCGGCGGTCATCTCGGGCAACCGCAACTTCGAAGGACGCGTTCACCCGCTGGTGAAGGCCAACTACCTGGCATCGCCTCCGCTGGTGGTGGCATACGCCCTGGCAGGCACGGTGGACATCGACCTGTCCAGCGAACCGATCGGCACGGGGATAAATGGACCCGTCTATCTCAAGGATATCTGGCCTACGTCGCAGGAAGTGGAGGAAGCGGTGCTGTCCAGTGTCAGCACCGGGATGTTCTCCGACAAATATGCCAACGTATTCGAAGGTTCGGACATGTGGAAAGCCATCAAGGTGGCGGAAGGTGACCTGTACCAGTGGGCCGAGGATTCCACATATATCCAGCACCCACCCTTCTTCCAGTCCCTGACCCTGGATGTGCCGCATATCAGTAGCATCCGGGGGGCACGCGTGCTGGCTTTGCTGGGCGACTCGATCACCACCGACCACATATCACCTGCCGGTAACATTGCCAGCGACAGCCCAGCCGGCAAATACTTGCAGGAGCACGGCGTGCAGGTGAGGGATTTCAACTCGTATGGAAGCCGGCGAGGCAATGACCGCGTGATGGCGCGCGGCACGTTTGCCAATATCCGCTTGAAGAACCTGATGGTAACCCCCAAAGAAGGAAACTGGACCAAGTTTCAGCCTTCCGGTGAGGAGATGAGCATTTTCGATGCAGCCATGAAATACAAGGCTGAAGGCACCCCGGCCATCGTGCTAGCTGGCAAGGAGTACGGCACCGGCTCCAGCCGGGACTGGGCTGCCAAAGGTCCCATGCTACAAGGGGTGAAGGCTGTGATAGCCGAGTCCTTCGAGCGCATCCACCGCTCCAACCTGGTCGGGATGGGGGTGCTCCCCCTGCGCTTTGTAGAGGGGCAAAATACCGAGAAACTGGGCTTGAAAGGCGATGAGATCTATTCCATCGAAGGCTTAAACGACAAAATTACCCCACGGTGCATAGTCACGGTGAAGGCGAAGAAGGCAAATGGTAAAGAAATCGAGTTCAAGGCGGAAGCCCTGCTAAATACCAGTGTGGAAGTCAATTATTACCGCAACGGTGGAATTTTGCACACCGTTCTGCGCAATTTGGTCAAATAAGCGAGGCGGGAACAGTTTAAAGCCTGAGTTTCCAGCATTACGCCAACTCCTCCATCCCATGTAGGAAAATAGGGATTTTGGGGTGTCGAATGGGTAAATCCCATCGACACCCCGTATTTACCCATCCGCTGTGATTCTCAGAGTTCCACAATCGACAAAACTGTAAAGCACCCGAGCCGGCTCAGTAACCGGCCCTTTTTTGATAAGGTGGGGTTATATCCATAGGTAACTGTTAGGATCGGGATAGGTGAGAATCTAATTTACCAGGTATGCTGACCTATACGTTTTACAGGAGTAACCATGCGATGATTTCGGAAATCCTTTACAGAGTAAGCCGCATTATGGTCCAGAGTTATGCCAAGCTCCTGCTCAACATGGACATTCACTGGCGCTACTCACTGCCGACCGGACCGGTGCTGTTT
>JBGOZL010000049.1:0-8352 GCA_041480185.1 Anaerolineae bacterium | reverse complement strand
TTTCCCCATACAGCTCGGTGAACTCGAATGTCCTCGAGCGGCTGCAGCCTCCCTCCTGGCATCACCCGATGGGTACCGATGCCCTTGGGCGCGATCTATTGACCCGTATCCTCTACGGCGGACGCATCTCCCTGGCGGTGGGGATGATGGTAGTCGTCATCACTCTTTTGATTGGCGTGGCGTTTGGTGCAGTAGCTGGCTATGCTGGCGGTTGGATCGACAATGTACTGATGCGGATCACCGATGCCGCCCTTACCCTGCCCTCCCTACTGGTACTGATCCTGCTCAGTTCCATCTTGCGTGAAATTGAGATGCCTTTTTTTGAAAGGAACAATGTGGTGACCATCGCGGTTGTCATAGGCCTGCTCTCATGGATGACCTTTGCAAGGCTGGTGCGGGCTGCCTTCCTGACCCTGCGAGAGATGGACTATGTCACCGCGGCGCGCAGTCTGGGTGCATCGCACTTGCGAGTCATCCTAGCCCATATCCTGCCGAATGCCGTTGGTCCGATCATCGTCGAATCTACGCTGCAACTGGGCTACGCCATCATCGAAGAATCCGGTTTGAGCTTCCTCGGTTTCGGTATCCAACAGCCCACCCCGAGCTGGGGAAATTTGTTGAGCAATGCCCAGGAAAATTTTATGAAGTATCCATGGTTGGCGATTTTTCCGGGTGTCATGATATTCCTGGCCATCATTTCAGTTAATTATATCGGAGATGGATTAAGGGATGCTTTTGATCCCTATAAAGTCTTGAGTAAAGTCGGAGAGGCGTAACCGCTGATAACACAAACCCACCCCATCCTGAAAAGGAGCAACAAAAAATGTCCGCCAACATTCAACCGCTTGAACCACTACAAACTCCCTTCCGTCTTCGGTATCTCAGTGATGAGCAACTTGACCAGCTCCAGTCTGCCACCCTGGATATCCTAGAACACACCGGTGTGAAATTCCCTTCTGATAAGTCCCTCCAGGTTCTTGCCGATCATGGCGCACTTGTGGACCATAAGACTCAAATAGTCAGATTTCCCCGTGATCTGGTCATAAAATACACGGCGTCCCTCCCTCGCTTCTTTACGATGGGCGGGCGCGACGCTATTTATGATCTCCACCTCGATGAAGGAAAAACTTTCTTTACCACTGACGGCTGCGGGGTTGAGACCTTTGACTACGAGACTCATCAGATGCGTCCCTCTAGCAAGGCAGATGTGGGTATGATGGCACGGGTCGCTGATTACCTACCGTCGGTAGGTTTCTACTGGCCGATGGTCAGCGCACAGGATAAAGGTTTCACTGCCCCTCTGCATGAACTTGATGCCGGTTATAACAACACCATCAAGCACATTCAGAGCGAGACCATCATGGGCGAAGCACCGGCCCGCTATGCGGTTGAAATGGCGACCGTTATAAATGGCAGCAAGGAAGAACTGCGTAAACGGTCGAGTTTTTCACTCGTGGTCTGTACCATTGCCCCGCTAATCCAAGATAAGGAAGGCATCGAGGGCGCCATGGTTCTGGCGGAGGCCGGCATTCCTGTTGGCTTTTTGGCGATGCCGACCATGGGTACCACTGCTCCCGCCACCCTGGCAGGAGCACTCGCCATGGGCGATGCCGAGATTATCAGTGCGACCGTGTTAATGCAAATGGTTGCACCTGGCGCCCCGGTCTTTCACTCATTGATGCAGGCCTGGGCTGACCCGAGTTCCGGAAACTACGTAAGTTATCCACTGGATGCCCGCGGCCGGTATGCCCCGGTTGAGATGGCTCACCATTGGGGTATGCCCACACTGGGTGCCTGCTATGGGACTGATTCTCTTGAGACCGGCACCTGGCAATCCGCGGCTGAGCCTGCAATGGATCCCTATATGGTCGGCCTGACCGGTGCAGAGATCGTGACCGGCATGGGCCTTTGCCATACGTATACCCGCCTGTACCCGGAACAACTAATCATGGATGCTGATATCTATCAGCGGGCGCGGTACTATCTTATGACCATGGAAGTCAGCCCGGAAACCCTCGCCCTGGATACCATCCATACCGTTGGTCCCGGTGGACACTTCCTGGCCCAGAAGCATACCCGCTTGCACATGCGTGACTCGATGAAGCGCGCCATCACTCATCAAGTTGGTCCAGAAGGCAAATATCGGGATGCCCGGGAAGTTGCAATTGAAAAAGTGAAATGGATCCTTGCCAACCACCAGCCGGAGCCACTTGAATCAACCAAGCAGGCTGAACTGAGTCGCATCCTGGCTGCTGCAGACAGGGAATTGGGATAATTCCAGGAAAGTTGACCTCGCATGGCCTACAACGAGACACCTCAACTCCAGCCAATCACTCCTGCCTACCACCTTCATATCCTGAGCGACGGACAGCTTGGTCAACTCAAGTCGGCCACGCTTGAAATTTTGCAGGATACCGGCATCTACTGCCCTTCTGAAAGGTGTCTCAAGATTTATGCCGATCACGGTGCGCAAGTGGACTTTGCCACCTGCATTGTCAGGATTCCAAGCGAAGTCGTGCTATCTGCCATGAGTCATGCACCACGGTCCTACACCATGGGAGCCCGTTCGAAATCCCACGATCTTCAGCTTGATGGAAAATCCCTTTTCTGTGCCACCGATGGCTGTGGCGTGGAAGTGATTGACTTCGTCACCCGCCAGCGACGTCCTTCCTGCAAGAAAGACGTTGCGCTGGCCGCCCGCATCGCGGATTTTCTGCCATCGATTGGTTTTTATTGGCCAATTGTCAGCGCCCAAGATTTCCCGGTCACAGCGCCTCTGCATGAACTGGACGCCTCGTTCAATAACACAGTAAAACATATCCAGAGTGAGACCATCATGGGCGAGCGGCTGGCTCATTTCGCAGTTGAGATGGCCCGTGTCATTGCCGAAGACGATGAAACCATTCGCACACGCCCCCCTCTTTCGTTGCTGGTCTGCTGCATTGCACCCCTAGCACAGGACCGCGATGGCATGGAATCTGCGCTGGTTCTTGCCGAAGCGGGATTGCCGGTCGGCTTTATGTCCATGGTAAATGCAGGGTCCACGGGTCCCGCAACCCTGGCTGGAACGGTTGTCGCCGGGGATGCGGAAATTGTCTCTGCGATGGTTCTTATCCAAATGGCCTGTCCCGGTGCCCCGGTTTTCCACTCGTTGATGCCCGGCCTGATGCACCCTCACACGGGTGCCTATCTCGCTACAGCCTGGGAAGGGACATTACTCTACCCTATTGGTGTCGAATTGGCACACAATTGGGGCGTACCGACCCTGGCAGGTGTCTTTGCGACCGATGCTCAGACACCAGGCTGGCAATCGGCAGGCGACGCAGCCTCATCCCTGATGCTTTGTGCCCTGACCGGTGCCGAGACGGGGAGCGGGTTAGGCTTGCTTGAATCGTGTACTTTGCTGTATCCGGAGGAGTTAATTCTCGACAGTGATATCTATAACCGGATCAGGCTGGAGGCAGCCGGACTTGATACCAGCTCTGAAGCCCTGGCGCTAGATATTATCAAGGCGGTTGGCCCACGCGGACAATTCCTGCGACAACGTCATACTCGTGAAAACCTGCGGCGGCGGGCATTTTCGGACTTGACAGCCCAGCCTGCCCCCAATGGCAGCTTCCGCGACCCGGTGGAATTGGCTCGCGAAAAAGCCAGCTGGATTTTGGAGAACCATCATCCTGAGCCGCTGCTACCAGCCCAGAAAAAAGAGCTCAGTCGGATTTTAAGCCTGGCAGATAATGAGCATGCTTAACCACTTTTCCCTGCCAGGCAGGAGAGAAAAAATATGAAAACGCAGATTGAAGTGCTATCTGCGGAAGAACGCAACCAGATCCATGAACGCAGTTTGAAACTCCTGGCTACCACCGGTGTACGCGTCCTGTCGAAACGCGGCCGTCAGATACTTAAAAATGCCGGTGCCGAGGGAAATATCAACTCTGATATAGTGCGCTTCCCTCGTCCGCTTATCGAAGAATCACTGAAACTCGCACCCCGAAAATTTAAACTGGGCGGACGCCGTCCGGGTTGGGATCTGGAAATGAACTCCGACGAATGTTCCCTTTTAGCGGATGGCGGCGCAGTCTCTGTTCTTGAATGGGAATCGGGAGAACTTCGCCCCGGTACTTTCGATGACTGGTTAAAGGCGACCCACTTGATCGACGCAATTGACGAGATCGGCGTTTATTGGAATATGGTGGAGGGCGGTTTCAATGGAAATTCAATGGGAGGTTTTGTTTCTTACTGGCGTAATATTCTAAATAATTGCTCCAAGCATATCCAGGATTCGACCGATAGTATTGAGAAATCGCACCTGCTCCTGGAGATACTGCAAATTGGTTTTGGAAACAAAGGATTGATCAGGGAGACGCATCCCTTTTCATATGTTCTCTGTCCAATGTCACCGCTGGTTATTGATGAAGCCTACACGGATTCATATCTGGAAACAATAGGATATGACATCCCGGTCGCAATCATGCCAATGCCGCTTATGGGCTTAACTGGTCCCGCCAGCATGATTTCCACGCTGCTAACTGCCAACTCCGAGACGCTTGCCATGCTTTGCCTGGTGCAGGCAGCCGCGCCAGGAACACCGGTATTGTATGCACCCATCCCACAGACCATCGAACCGCATACCTGGCGCTATACCGGTGGTGCTGTCGAGAATTCCCTGCTGGGAGCGGCCGTTACAGAAATGGGGCGACATTATGGCTTGCCGGTCGAGGGGTCGACCGGCGGCACGGATCAATTCTACCCCGGCGCTCAGGCCAGTTACGAACGGGCGATCAACTGGACGCTCCCTTCCATCGCCTGGCCGGATATCCTCGTGGGACCCGGCCTCCTGGGTGGTTCGACCATCCTGTGTTTCGAGCAAATGGTCATGGATGTTGAGATCTTCCGGCGCTGTTCAATCCTCCATAAAGGTATTTCCACGGCGGATAAATTTTGGTTGGAAGAGAGTATCGCCGAGACGGGTCCTGGCGGGAATTTTATGAAACAAAAGTCAACGATGAAGGCCGCAAAAGAGGGTACCTGGTACATGAGCGAGATGGGTTTTCACGAAACATATGAAAAGTGGAAAGCTGCCGGCAGGCCGGATATCCTGGATCTGATTCAAGGGGTTGTCCAGGATATATTGAAGGCTTACCAACCACTACCCCTTGATATCAGTACGGACCATGAGTTGAAGAGCTTGGAACAAAAGGTGAGAGAGTCAGATAAATAACATGGCATATCGGTGAGGGCAACATGAAATTTAAAGCACAAGTCCTATCTTCGGAAGAAATGGTCCGGGTCAATGAAGAAAGCCTGAGGATCCTGTCAGAGGTGGGTGTGAAATTCTTCGGCGAAAAAGCCATCCCCATTCTGAAAAAGAATGGCGCGAAAGTGGATGAGGGTAGCAGGATCGCCCGAATCCCTCCGGAGATGGTTGCCGAAGCGTTTCGGTGGACCCCGAAGAATTTTGTGCTGGGAGCTCGCAATCCAGCCTTTGACTATCCCCTGCCCTCACCGGTCACCCGTTACTGCATTGACGGGACGGCGGCATTCGCAAGGGATTATGTCACCGGAGAAAGGCGCTACGGCACGCTTAAAGATATCGAAAATGGTCTGCGCATCTTCCAGCAAATGGACATGGGTGTAATGGCCTGGGCACCGACGACTGCCTCGGATGCGCCGGCACATTCACGTGCTTTGCATGAATTCTTTACCATGATGCGTTTCTCATCCAGGCATGGTGAGCACGAGGTCCATTTCAGCAACCAGGTCCCCTATTTGCTCGCAGGGTTGAAGGCTGTCCTGGGTAATGACGCACAAGTCAAGGCGCGTCATGACTACTCATTGATCTATTGCCCGGTTGCCCCGTTGATGCACGATGGAGAAATGCTCGATGCCTACCTCGCCCTGGGTCAGATGGATTTGCCAGTCATGATTATGCCCATGCCTGCCACCGGTTCCACCGGTCCCGCCAGCCTCTTCGGTAATATCTGTCAGGCCAACGCTGAGGCGCTCTCGACAATTGTCATTTACCAAATGGCGAAACCTGGACGTCCCCTCATCTATAGCAATGCAACCGGCACGATGGATTTTCGAAACGGGGCATATCTGGGTGGTTCCCCGGAAATGGGAGTGATGGCAGCCGCACTGGTCCAGATGGGCCGCTTTTATAACCTCCCTGTTTCCTCAGCTGGTTGCACTTCAGATGCCAGACAACCGGGTCCAGAAGCGGTCCTCGAAAAAATGATGACCACCCTCCCTCCGGTCTTTGCGGGGGCGGATATCATTGTCGGTTTCGGTGAAATCGAAAGCGATCAGGTGCTGGTCCTGGAACAGATCGTAGTGGATAACGAACTGGCACATTTTTGTGAGCGAATCTCCTCTGGAGTCGATTCCAGCCCGGCCAAGGATTTATACGATGATGTTGCCCAGGTAGGTCCTGGTGGGAATTACCTGAAGTCCCGACACACCCGGCAGATGGCCCGCAGCGATGAATTCTTTTACCCAAACTTGATCGACCGCCATACCTACGAAACCTGGTTGGATCTTGGCATGCCAACGATGTATACCAAAGCCCGGGAAAAAGTGGATGCAATCCTCGCTTCACCATTGGCAGACCCATTGCCTGAGACCGTTTCTCGCGAGTTGGACGAAATCCTACGCTCGGCAGACAAAGAATTGGCAGATTAGCTGCCAGTGCCGGAAGGACTTATACCGACTTCGGGATAATTAAAAGGAAGGATAGATATCGTAATTAACGCATCCTTCCTGATTATCACCCCCCTTTTAATCCTGGCTCTCCAAACCCGCCGAAAATACTCAATCCAGCCTGAGGCTGGTAAACACCGGTTCCGTCTTGCTGGGCTGCGTCCACAATCCACTTTGTGGGTAATGCCCCCTACACCCCCGCACGGGGGGTGCTTCGCGAGGGACAATATGATTGGAGTGGGTCTCCATAGATGTAAAGGGTTCAGAAACAATGGGAGGGTGATGAATGTTAAGGGTGATAGTTTCGACCCACAGACTTGAATTAGTCAAATAATCACTGCCAGACAAATAAACTATTTTATTGAATCTTATCTGGATAAGTTATATACTGTTTTTAATCAACCATCCTATTTAGTCATCCGGCTAAGAGGCGGATGAGTTGCGTTTTATTAGGAGGACCCATGAAATCGCGACCGTCCACTTCAAAGTCAGCACGCTTAACAAGATTATTCCTTCTGGTGTTTATTCTTCTCGCGCTGGAATCACCCGGGGTCATGGCCTCTCCCCTATTAGAGGGCACAGACACCAACATATTTAGCCTAGGGATATCACAGTCTAAAGACCCGATCTGTGTGGGAGATGTTATAAATGTGACCATCCAATGGGGTCCAAACAGAGCATATCCTACACAAACAAAAGACGGATTGGTTAACTTGACTCCGCTTGCCGGGCCAAGCAGGATTAAACTGCAAGCCAGTCTGGGACGTTTTGAACCGGACGATTCCTTTACACCCGGCTCGATGAGCGGCACCAAAACGGTCACCTATATTGCTGAAAAGGAGGGAAATGAAAAGATATTTGCCCAAGCATGGAATGGCGGAAGCAGTGATGCTATCGCAAGCGATACTTTTAAAATTCAGGCATGCAATTATATCTACTCCCTGAATGCAGTATTGAATCTGGATGTCCAGGCAGAAGGAATTGCATATTCGGTACGATATACTGTAAAGTCCCATGGCGTTCTGAAACCCCCGGATCCGGATAAGCCACTTAATCTGGAATCAAAAATGATGAGAGTAAACCTAGATGCCGTGGTGATATCATGGAACTCATCGAAATGCACCCTTTTCACTTATGAACCCGGTACGGGGACAGGATTTGTCGACGCAAGAGCAGACCCAGCCCCGGATGGCATCGGGATGATGCTGATACTTTTTCCGCCGCAAGACTTGGCATGGGATGTCGCGTATTCCTTTGCATGCGATGGACAACCCGTGACATTTGCCGGTGTCTATCCAAGTACCTCCGATGACCCATGGGTAAGCGCAACATACCCCACGGGCAGCGGACAACAAGCTGTCAAATTAGACATGTTCGAGACTCCTATGAATAAAATGAATGGGAATCCCGGCCTTACCGTGTCCTATACTGCCACGCTGACACTGGAAAAGGAGGCGCCGAAATGAAAACGCAATCCCGTTCACGTCATATCCTCTTTTTGCTTATTCTCCCGGCTTTTCTCCTCTTCGCCTGCACCTTCTCTTTGCCCTTTTCTTCATCGAATGGATCAAATGGAGGAAACGGAACAGGGCAAATCACTTTTCAAAGCCGCCCCGACCTCTTGACCGACCCCACTACCGGATTGGCGGAACT
>JBGOZL010000048.1:0-8361 GCA_041480185.1 Anaerolineae bacterium | reverse complement strand
CAGGATATTAAAAAAAGATAAGAATAAATAAAATTGAATATAATCTCTATTACTATGTGCAGAGTTACTTGTTTTTATTCGCGGGTGCTTGCTGTTTGCGAAAGAGATTTACTGAAACCTTTTAGCGAATTTGCAATTTGACCGGGAAATGATTGAATTTTATTGCTGTATAATGACCTGACCCATGCACGAACTCGCCGTCACAGAAAGCTTGCTCGAAATTGCCATCCGCCACGCTCAGGCCCAAAATGCCCGCTGCATCACCAGTCTGTACCTCGTCATCGGGCAGTGGTCCTCCATCGTGGATGAATCGGTCCAGTTTTATTGGGACATCATCAGCGATGGGACGATTGCTAAAGGTGCGGCACTCCATTTTCAGCGTGTGCCGGTGGTGCTCACCTGCCAGGGTTGCGGGAATGATTATTCACCCGCCAATGAAGAGTTCGCATGTCCGCACTGCGGTGGCACCCATGCAAAGGTCAAAACCGGTGATGAGTTTCACCTGGAAGCAATAGATGTAGAAGAATGACGAGTCGCTGTCTGAAGATATATTGATTAAGAAATTTTTGGAGAACGAAACATGCCGCAGCGCATCCCCGTGGTTGAAAAGATCCTCTCTGCCAATGACCGTTTGGCTCTCGAGAACCAGTCCCGCTTCAATTCCGCGAAAATCTTTGCCCTCAATGTGATGGCCAGCCCCGGCGCTGGGAAGACCTCCCTGGTCGAGCAGACCCTCAAGGGGTTTAAGGGTCGCCTGCGCATTGGTATGATCAATGGTGACATCGCCACCTCCTTCGATGCAGACCGCGCCCAGGCTGCCGGAGCTACTGCCATCCAGATCAACACCGGCGGAGATTGTCACCTGGATGCCGTAATGGTGCAGTCCGCCATCTCCCAGCTCGATCTGCGCCTCCTTGACTTGGTGATCGTCGAAAACGTCGGTAACCTGGTCTGCCCGGCGGATTTCAAACTGGGCACCCACAAGAGTGTGCTGGTGGCCTCGATCCCAGAGGGCGACGATAAGCCCTATAAATATCCGGGCATGTACCGCGGCGTGGACGCGGTGGTCATCAACAAGATTGACTTGCTGCCTTACGTTCCCTTCCGCATGGATTTCTTCAGGAGGGGGATTGAGGTGCTAAATCCGGGCGTGACCCAGTTCGAGCTTTCCTGCCGCACCGGGGAGGGACTCTCGAGCTGGCTGGCATGGTTGGAGCAGCAGGTGCAGGAATTCAAGAATAATTAAATTCCGATAGGTTGGAATTAAATTCGAAGAGGGTATAATTCCTCTTCCGAACCGGTGACCTTATGCTAAATCGAGGTTACCGGTTGTTTTTCCATGGGGCTGGAGCTGATTCTCACCTAAAAGGATGGCAGGTTGAGAATACATGACAAATTAGACTTGTTATATCTAAATTATTCTGCTATACTTAATCATTATTTCCCAATGTTTTTATTTCGGATTGTTCCAAAATAACCTTGGTTTTACGCGGTCGGAGGAGTAAGGGTATGCTTTCAAAAATACTATCGGAACACATGTACCTCGGTGATTTTGGGTGGCATACCGGTCGCTTTCACTTTTCCTTCGGTGATTATGACGATCCCGAGAACAGCCATTTTGGTGAGTTGATAGCCTTTAATGATTTTATAGTGAAACCCGGTTTTGGATTTGAAACACACCCTCACAAGGAGATTGAAATTATTTCTTATTGTCTGAGGGGCGAATTAACTCATGTGGACAACATGGGGAATTTAAATAAGATCAAGCGCGGAGATATGCAATATACCTGCGCTGGTTCCGGAATAACCCACAGCGAGACAAATAAATCACCTGCCACCCCGCTTCGCTTTGTTCAGATCTGGATCCAGCCAAATGCTGCGGGGTTACCTCCCCGGTATGTTTCCAATCACTTTACGAAGAAGGATCGTCTCAATAAACTTTTGCAGATAGCTTCAGGCCAAAAATCGGATGGGTTGGTCCAGGTTAACCAGGATACAAATATCTACGTGTCAGAGATCCAGGCTGGGAGACGGGTCAGGGCAGAGTTGCTTCCCACCCATTATTTTTACCTGGTTTGTTTGGAAGGCTCCCTTGGAATTAACGGACTCACCTTGCAGGAAGGGGATGCTGTCAAAGTTTGGGATGAGGCTCGTTTGGATTTGAAAGCCATCGAAGATTGCCATTCGATCATTGTCGAAATACCCACTGGAAAAATTTAGTAATATATAATCTAATTGTCTATATTATTTGGCCCTAACGAATTGCTGAGCCCATATGCAGTCGCGTCGTATTCCAAAACCACCTGAAGCAAGATCCGGAAATTTCCGACCCCATGGAAAAAGGAAAAGTCGACCGTTCATGCAGGAAACGGTATTGGAGCGGTTTGCCTCTTCTCTGCCTTCCCGAAAAAAAGCTATTTCTCAGGATGTAAAGGAGTATATCGATTGGGAAGGCGACCATGGCGGCGATGGTTTCAAGCCTGATTCATCGGATGATGCAGCCATCCGCACCTACCTGCTTGATCGTCATCTCAAGGGGGAGGTTGAATCTGCACTGGACAGGATCAGGTCTTCCCTGGAAAAGTTTTATGCCTGGCTCAAGCTCAATGGGTTGGTAGAGGAAAACCCTTTCGAAAAGTACAACCTCAAATCGCGGTTTATCAGCAAGAAACAGTTGCGCGTCAAGCACGACGCCTTTGCCGGTTCGTCCGTTGAGCGGGAGCTGGGGCAATTGCGCGCCCTCAACCGCCTGGCAGAATCGACAAATCGCGTCCCGGATGTTCAATCCATGCTCAATGATTCTTTAGTAACTCTCCTGGAAGTGATGGACCTGAATACCGCCTGGATCTCCCTCAAGGTGGATGCCGGTTTCCTTAAAAAATCTCCCGGAGTGCCACCTGCGCATGGATTTGCCCTTGCCGCAGCGCACAATCTGCCTCCCAGCCTGGAACAATCCAATCGCTATTATCTTACTCGCCCCCCCGCATGTAACTGCCAGAAACTATTGAACGCCGGCAGGCTGAAACGCGGGGTCAACATCGTGGAGTGCAGTCGTCTGCAGGAAGCAGCCAATACCGGCAGCGCCACCAATGACTTGATGTTCCATGCCAGTGTGCCGATCATTTGCAGCGGACAGACCATTGGGGTGATGAATGTTGCTGCCAAGGAATGGCAGTTCCTGTCCGCTTCGGACCTTAAGTTCATGACTGCCGGCGCCAGGCAGATCGGTGGTGCCCTTGAACGCGCCCGCCTGTATGACCAGGTTCAGACTCAACAAACCCACCTGGCGAATGAACTCAATATGGCCCGCAAGGTGCAGGTCAGCCTGCTGCCTGATGAATTACCCAGGATTCGGGGTTATGGACTGGCGGCTTACTGGAAACCCGCTTATGAAACCTCCGGGGATTATTACAACGTTTGCAAATTACCGGGTGGTCGCTGGGGATTTATTGTTGCGGATGTCAGCGACAAGGGAGCTCCTGCGGCATTGTACATGGCGATCGCGCACGGGCTTATTCGTGAGCGGGTGGAAAATGAAACCTCACCGGCGGCTTTATTGACACAGGTTAACCGTGCATTGTTTGATCTGGATATCAAGACGAATTTCGTCACTTCCTTTTATGGGATCCTGGATCCATTAAATTCGAGATTGAAATACGCAATCGCCGGGCATCCTCCCCCTCTCCTGCGCAAGGCTTCCGGTCAGGTGGAAACTCTTGTTGGCAAGGGCATCGCCATGGGGATAATTCAGGATGTGCAATATGAGGAAATGGGAATTTCCCTGGCGCCCGGTGAAAGCCTGGTCACCTTTACCGATGGATTGACGGATGCCAATAACTCGCGCCGGGAGACGTTTGAATTGTCGCAATTAAAAAAAGCCGTCGGTTTAGCACCCGCCTCGCCCAACGCCTTGATGAACCATCTCAAAAACACCCTGGGTGATTGGGTTAAGGAGGAGCCAACTTACGACGATATTACTATTCTCGTGATCGGGCGAAAATTACAATCCCCCTCGAACCATATCCGCTCGGAAAAAGCCTGATTCCCCGGAGATTATCCCCCAGCTACGTCAAATATAATGACCGCAGGTCCGATCTTAGAGACCCGCGGTCTTTTCATTCTAATAACCTAATAACCGTCAATTTAATGATGTTCGTGCTTTTCCGCTTCCTCCGCCTCGGCTTTGGTTTTGTGGATCGTACCATCCGGGTGGTTCGGCGGGGAATAGACCGTGTAGAGCTTCAAATGCTGCTTCCTGGACGTGTTGATCACGTTATGCCAGGTACCTGCCGGGACAATGACTGCATCGCTTCCGTGAACAATGTGCTCTTCCTTGCCGTTAAAAACAAACTTGGCTTCGCCTTGCTCGATGCGGAAGAATTGGTCGACGTTCGCGTGCACCTCGTTGCCGATCTCCTCATCTGGTTGCAGACACATCACCACAAGCTGGGCATGGCTGCCGGTGAACAGTACTTCACGAAAATAATCATTCTTCAGGGTTAATTTTTCGATATTTCCAACGAAACCGGTCATTGCATTTACCTCCTTGGTTGGTCAGGATAGGATCAGCCCCTATGCATATAAAAATATTGTAGCACAAACCCTTGCTGGAGAATCATCCATAAGCAGGGGTGGAACGCGTACCGCCCGTTCAATCATTTTCTCGTTTGGTTGTTATGCATCGCAACGCATTTCTTCATTATTCAATCCTCACGGTAAAATCCGTTCCCTCCCAATTATCACCTATGGACCAATGAAAGGTGAACACCAGGTTTGTGTTGGCTGGGATTTTATCCACAGGAAGGTCAACCAGGTGGACATTCAAGCCGGTGTCCCGCGTTTCTGTGTCGTTTACAGTCTGCCAGTTGTCATCGCTCCAGTGCACGGTCGCTTTCGCCAAAAGCTCCAGGCGCAGGATTTTCCCGGCTGGCATGGTCTGGCATTTATTGTTGAAGCGCCAGGTTACCCGCTTCGATTCGGTCTTTGCCTTGATATAGCGCTCCACGGTTTGAGGCGGCATATCGAAAACCTGTCCATCCCTCAGGGATCGCAGTAACTTGACGTATTCAGCGTGTGCCCAGACCAGCGGCATGGCCGAACCGGAGGGTTTCCCAAAGAAAAGTTCTCTTTCGGGGATGTCGTTGGTATCCCAAATCTGTTCTGGTATTAATTTCCCTGCGCCTGTGCTGGCTTCCAACACCTGAAGCAGCCGTGTGGCTTCCTCCAGTCGACCCGCCGCCAGCTCGTAATGGGCTCGTTCACCCGCGAGCAGCGGCCAGATTCGGCCCACCCCGGTCCCGTCGAAAGGACCTCCGTCTTGATGCTCTCCATATCCATCGTCGTTGTAACGGTGCCAGCCAGGGCCGTAAGGCAGGTCGGTTTTCAGCATGGCGTCGATCACTTTGACGGTGTTGACCACGCGTTCATCCTCTGGCGCCCGCAGCCCAAAGCGCACCAATGCCAGCGCGTCTGGGCTGATGATGTGCACCGCCTGTTCGACGCTTTCACCTGGTGGGCGGTTTTTGATCGGTACATATCCCTTCGAAGGCGATCCTGCGTCCGCGCTATTCGGTGCTGAGATGCGTACGTAGTAACCCTCCACTCCGAACTTGTGTGCCAGGTCGGTATTGGTCGCATAGATCCAGTGTTCGATGCTGGAGTTCCACGTATCTGCAGTTTCCCGCAAAAAGGTTGCAGGCGCAGATTCACCATTCAGATCCGCCAGGTCGGCAGCTGCCAGCAGGGCTGAAATTTCCGCGGCCAGCGTGAAAGGTGAATATCCGGGGTCTTCCTCCCACCGGTCCTGTGCGGTCACTGGACCATTTTTCACCAGGTATCCGGCCGCGTTCCTCACCATGGGCCATAAACGTTTGAGGTCATCCATTCCCAGTGCATTTTCACGATGTGCCAGGTCAACCAGCAGGATTGGAAAGGCCGTCTCGTCCATTTGGATGCCTCCCCAGTAGGGGCTGCCATCCAGCCACATGTTCTGCGGCCAATGACCGTCTGCTTCCTGGGTCACTTGCAGGTAGTACAGGACTCTGCGGGCATCGCTGTGCGCCCCGGCAGCCAGCAGTCCGCCCGCTGATTCTACCAGGTCCCGCGGCCAGGCGAGGTGATATCCGCCCAGGTCGTTATCCCCCATGGCAAACCCCCACGGGATGGAGAGACTGGCGATCAGCGCCCCCGGGAACTGCTTCGACTCGTGGGTGCGTAGCACCGCCGCGCTGACCATGTACAGCTCCTCTGTCTCTTTTGCAGTGTTTTTTAAGCTCAATGAGAGCAGGGTTTTCAACCAGTTTTGCCATTCATGGATGTAGATTGCGCGGGCGCTTTCGAACCCATCCAGCAGGCTTGCCAAAGCGCGCTGCCCGGCTTCGAAGGTGTTCGCTCCAAATCCCAGCGCCAGCAGGAAACTTCCCCCTGATTGCTGGACGTCCACTTCTCCTGTGAGCGCCACGTTGCCATTTTCTGCACGAGTGTAATTCCAGGTCAACTGGTGATGCTGGTACAAGTCCTGCCAGCCGTCCGAGGTCCCTGCGAACCCGGCGGAACGCTTCAGCCATGGGGCGGAACAGGCCAGCGCCAGGGCAGTGCCCTGCCGTTCGGCGAAGAGCATCGGCACACCTTTATAGTCTCCCACCCAGGCGGTGTTATGGTCGCCCTCGTTCGCCAGGTGCGGAGCCAGCTCCACATAAACGTGATAGTCCTCGGGCTTCCCGTTCAGGGCTGTGAACTGGGTTTGTTGCAGCACCACGTCTCGTTTCGGGTCCGCCAGGATTTCCTTTTCCACCCGGTATCTCCCCTCCACACAGGTGTTGGACAGTTTGTACGCGGGCACGCCGGGAGCCAGGGTTTCTATTTTCTGCTGGGTCTGGCGTTTCTCTTCCGAGAAAAAATCTGTTCCTGAGGTAATGATCAATCCCATATCCCGCGTGCAAGCCTGGTCCTCCCTTGGGTAATAGATTTCATCGAAAATTCCGTGGCTGAGCGTGAACCAGACTCGGCTGGTCTGGTTCAAGGCCGTCCCTACGCCGGTTTTAGCGCTTGAGGTCCAGCGCGCTGGAATACCCGGCCATCCCGGGGCTAATGATTCAGTACTCATAAATTACCTCCTGGTGCAGCTAGTGCGAGTTCCATTCAATGACCGCCTTGATCTCATTGGCTGTATGCTGGTGCAGTGCCGAGTCGAAATCGCTATACGGGTGATGGTTGGTGATCAACTGGGATACATGCTCGCCCCATAACAGGTGGGCATGTGCGAGATCGTCCACCGCCATTTGGTAGTGGTCCCGGGCGGCATTGACGCTGCCCGCCATCACCTGGTTTTCCAGCACAAGTTCACGGATTAATTCCGCCCCTTGGATTTCGAGGGGTCGGTCGCCGCCGGGGATGCCTGTCAGTACGTAAACCCCGCTGGGCGCCAGCGCATCCAGCAAATTAAACTCCAGCGCTGCAACTCCCGTTGATTCGAAGATCAGGTCGATCCTTCCGAATTGATCGTCCACCTTGTCGGCTGTAACCTGGCGCCCATCGATGTACTTCCCGCCGATGTGGTCCAGCCACTTGGGGCGGGCAGTATCTTCATCTACCACGTCCAGTCCAAAGACCTTCGCACCTCGCAGCCGCAGTACCAGCGCTGCCAGCAGCCCGATCGGGCCCAGTCCTGCCACCAGGCACGGACGGTCGTGCAGCCAGTCCAGCGTTGCGGGAGCATCCGGCAGGCGGGCTGACTGTAATCGCACAGCTTCGTCGATTGCTTTTTCAGCCACCGAGAGGGGTTCGCACAGCACTCCCACTGGTTCCAATTCGGTCGGCACCCGAACCACGTATTGTTCTTTATCCACCACCAATTCGGTCTGATACCCGTCCAAGCCCCAAATTCCCCGCTCCACGTATTCACCCGTCTGGCACATGTCCGGTCGGTTCATCAGGCAGGGCAGGCATTTCCCGCATCCGCGCCGGACAGTGAAAACAGCCAGATCGCCAACGGCCACCCGGCTGACGGAATTGCCGGTTTCCACCACCTCGCCGAACATCTCGTGACCGATCACCAGCTCGTTTTGGCCCGTCGGTGGCTTGGAGCGGCCCCCTGCGGCTTCTTCCCGGTCGGTACCGCAGATCCCCACCCGCAGGATTCGGATTTTGACCTCATCCTCCGCGGATAATTTTGGTTCCGGGCGTTCCACCAGGTTTAAAGTGGGTGTGCCGGTTATATTGGCGATCGCTTTCATTTTTCGAGCCTCCTAATCTATGGGTATATATTTATACAGGTAGTGGAAAAGTTGGTTCCATCCACGCACCAGTTATTTTTACTCATGAATCTTTCCTGCTTGTTAAAAAACTGATTCCAAGACCCAT
>JBGOZL010000047.1:0-8513 GCA_041480185.1 Anaerolineae bacterium | reverse complement strand
GGTAAATTCCGGTAAGAAGGGGGTGAAGGCCAGATTTGCCAGGGCAAGGCCTCCAAGTTTGAGAAAATCACGTCGGGAAATAGGTTTCATGGATGCGAATTGTACCTGAAAACATCCGAATTGTAGCACTGGCGTGAAATAAAGAAACCTCCGGGGTATTTCCGCCTCGGAGGTTATGGTTTGGTATTCTTGTTTCTTAACTCGCTTCCACGGGTGCGTGCACCATATCTTTGAGGATGTAGTTGGTTATGGATATCGTATGGGTACAAACCCCCCGCGACCGGAAATAATCGCAATCACAATCCCATTTATTATTGGCAAATTTGACCACGTGGGAATTATTCTCGCCGTCTATTTTCACAGTGAATGACTCGAAGTGAAAGCGATGTGGTTCTTGTGCGTAACGCTTGGCTTTGTCAATCTTGCCGATCATTCCAGAGTCCATTTTCAATCTCCTTGTCAAGAAGATGGTGAAAGGCACGCGCAACACCAGCGTGCCTTTCAGGTAAACAACGGGTATGTTATAAAAAACACTCGCATAGGCAGATACTCTATACTCAGTATAGTGCGGATTCTTTGTAAAGTCAATCGGCGCACGGTCATTTTACCGGACCGTATAGCACACGTATAGCAGGCGTAGGGAACGCGTCAATCAGTTAAATCCTTGGTTTGCAGGTATTCATCGCCATTGTATTTACGCAGTTGCGGCCATATTAAAATGATAAGTGCCGTACCGACAATGCAGCCGATACCACCTGAAATAATGGCTGCCGGGACCCCGAACAAGGCAGCGACAATCCCTGATTCCACTTCTCCAAACTGGGGCCCTCCCTGGAAGAAGATCTGGTTGACGGAGGTCATGCGCCCGCGGATGTAGTCTGGAGTGTTCAGTTGACGGATGGTATTGCGGATGATGGTACTGACTGCGTCTGCAGCGCCCATCAGGATCAGCGCAAACATGGCGATGGCAAATGCATTAGTGGCGCCGAACAATACCGTTGCCGCACCGAAGATGACCACTGCAATGAGGAAGGTCAATCCTTGTTTGTGTAGTTTTTGAACCTGCGACACCACAATTCCGGCGATGACCGACCCAATTGCCTGAGCTGAAGACAACCAGCCATAACCGATCTCACCCACCTTCAGGATATCCTTGGCAACAATGGGCATCATGGTATTGGCTGAGGCGAAAAATGTGGCTACGAAATCCATCAGCATGGTGGAAAGAATAATCGGCTTGCTTAATATAAAACGGACACCGTCCATGGCTGCACTTAGGTGAATACCGGATTTCTTGGAATCCTGCATGACAGGGCCAATTAATGCCAAGGCAACGATCACCGCAAGGAACGAAATGGCATTAAAAAAATATGCGTACTCCTGTCCAAGTGCGACGATGACAATGCCGCTTAAAGCCGGTCCGAGGATCGACCCGGCATTATTGGCTATCGATGACAAACTAAATGCGCTCGGCAAATCTTCCGCAGAGACTATATTGGGGATCATTGCCTGGCGGGCGGGACCATCAAAGGCCAGGGCAGTAGCCTGGACGGCTGTCAGCAGATAGATGTACCAGATGGTGATTTGTCCAGTAAAGGTCAGGATCGCCAGCACCAGTGCCACCAGGGCCATGGCAGTTTGAGTAACGAAAAGAATCCCGCGTCTGTTTAGCGTATCTGCAACCGGTCCCCCCACGAAAGAAAATACGATGATCGGCAGGATACGTGCCAGACCGATTCCACCCAGGGCTAGGGGTTGCGGATTGCCGGTCAGGATGCGGATATGCCAAAAGAGGGCAGCGATCTGCATTTGCGAGCCGGCAATGGAAATGAGTAATCCCAGCCAAAGATAGAGAAAACGTTGGTTACGTAGTGCAGCAGGAATTGAAAACTTCAAAAGAAACCTCTAAATGAAAAAGGTTTGAGGCCAAATCTCACCCCAAACCTTTTCAGAGTCATTCACCCAGATTATGTTCCCCAGTCGCGTAGATAAAGGAAATCGTATCCCACGGTTCGGCTGCTAAGCTTGGCAACGGGAGGCAGGACACGTTTGAACTGGTTCCTGCGGACGCGTTCAAAAACCAGGCGGACGAAATTCCCACTAAACCCCGCTTCCACACATTCCTCGGGGCGGTAGCGTTGGTCAACAAGCAGATAGAGCAGTTTGTCCACTTCCGCATAGGTGAACCCAAGCTCTCCCTCGTCGGTCTGACCGGTCCACAGATCCGCGGATGGAGGCTTGGCGATAATCGCGTCTGGGATTCCCAGCCCTCGCGCTAGTTGCCGTACCTGCGTCTTGTAAAGGTCACCGATCGGATTTAAGGCGCAAGCCGAATCGCCATATAGGGTGGTGTACCCGAGCAGGATTTCGGTTTTATTCCCAGTTCCAAGGACGAGTCCCTTGAATGCTTCCGATTGGTCATAAGCAACGATCATGCGGGCGCGCGCCATGATATTCCCCTTGCGGATTTCGGACATCCCAGGCTCTAGGACAATCAGTGGATCAACCATTTCGGAGATCGGGATGGTGACGGATGGACACCCAAACTGGTCGATGAGGACCTGGGCATGCTCGAGCGAGTCGGGAGATGAGGTCTTGTATGGGCAACGAATGGCCAGCACATTCTCTGGCCCCAGCGCCTCGACTGACAGGGCAAAGGAAACAGCTGAATCAACTCCGCCGGATAAATTGATCACTGCACGAGAGAATCCGACGCGGGTTATTTCCGAGTGGATAAATTCCTTCAATATTTTGCGAACAAGTTCGGGGTCAATGGATAAATTAATTTCCATAATCTACTCCAGGCGATTTATTCCGCTGGCGTTATCAGCAGGTACATTATTTATTAAGTATTCTTGCCAGTTCATGCAGCACCAATTCGGGGCGCTCGTCTCTCAGCAACGGCAGGCGGGCGCGCGTACGGTTCAATTGGTTCAGGTCAATTTCCGCTTTTGTAACGGACTCCTCAAAATATGGGGCCTGACAAAGTAATTTCCCGTTTGGGTCAAAAATGGTGGAGCCCCCCATGAAATTAAGTCCGTCTTCAAACCCAGACCGGTTGGCATGAGCAACAAAGGTGGTAAAAAGGCTGGCGTAAGCCTTATTAATTAGTTCCACCCAGGTTGATGTTTCCAGCTTTGGTTCATTATTCAAACCCCGCCCAGGTGCTGCGGAAGATAATAACAGCATATCTGCCCCGTCCTGCCAGAGAAGGTATGGAGGCGAGGCGTGCCAAAAATCCTCACAAATCAGCATTCCAAAGCGACCAAAGCGGGTGTCGAACGCTCTCACGGAATTGCCGGGAGCATAGAAACGACCCTCGTCGAACAAACCGTATGTCGGCAAATACAGCTTGTGGTGAACGTGGGCGACCTTCCCTTGTGAAAGATATGCTGAGGCCACGTAGAACCGGTGACGGGTGTCCTCGTCCACAAAGCCGACCACCATGTCAACGCTACGGCTGGCGTCGAGCAGGTACTTAAAAATTGGATCATTGATGTTAGCCCGACAGGAGACGGCAGGGACGAGGTCCTGAAGAACATAGCCGGTCAACGAGAGTTCTGGAAAAACCAGTATATCCACGCCGTCCTGCACAGCCTGTTTGGCGATCGTCAGATGCTTATCCAGGTTTATCTGGACTTTACCAAGCGTGGTGTTTATTTGGGCGAGAGCGAGGTTGATTTTCATAATCAGTAGCAGAAAAGATTGGACAAACTTGATTATACTTGACACCATGAAACTTAATAAAAGTATTCTACGCTGGTTCCCTGCCATTGCAGTAATGGCTGTCATTTTTGGTTTTTCATCCATCCCCTCCCAAGAAATGCCCAGTTTTGGCATTTTGGACCTGGTCGTAAAAAAGGGTGCGCACATGCTCGGCTATGGCCTATTGGCATTGGCGTACTTGTACGGCTTGCGTTTTGATAAACGCTTATGGTGGCTGGCGCTCCTGCTCTCAGTGCTATTTGCCATTTCGGACGAGTACCATCAATCATTTGTGCCAGGCCGGCACCCGAGTTGGGTGGATGCGTTTATTTTTGATGGAGGAGGTGCTGCTTTGGGATTGTTGGCAGTCGCAAGGATTCGAAAAAGGATGCGCTTTTGAGCGCATCCTTAATATTTTTTCCCTCATCCGATGTTATGCGGTCGGTGGTAGGTCTACCGGCGGCTCCATGGAAGGGGGTGGAAGTTTGGTTTCCCGGAAACCGAGGATGAAAGCCAATACTATCAGGAGGATTCCCAGGAATAGCGTCGGGCCGGTTATGCAGGCATACGCGTAATTCAGAGTATCGAAATTGGCATTGGCGTTGTTCGCCAGGATACGCCACACTATCACATCCATCGATGGTTCGATGCCCAGCAATATAAATCCGATCAGGGCCAAAATCCCAGGCATGACCTTCTTGCGGGTAAAGAGAAAGACTGCCCCGCCAAGTCCGACCAGTACGCCCAGGCATGCAACCGCGTCTCTCACATAGTATAGGATTTCAATATTATTCATCGAGTTCCCCTTCCTGAATGGGATTAATTTAGTATACAGCTAGATTGTTTGGAAACAAATATGGAAAAAGTCTGTTTGCAGGATATTATTCAAATTCGATTTCAAGGTCCTCGTCTGCACCCCACTCCTCCAGCCTCTCAATTTGAATATCGCTAAATAACCGGTCTTGAATGGCAGATACGCGGTAGCGTTTGACTAGTTCCAGAAGAGCCAGGAAGGTAACGACGACTTCCAGTCGGGTCGGTTTCTCTCCCAACATGCCGCTGAAGGAAGCCTTATGTTTCTTCCCCAAATGATCAGCGATCAGGGCGATTTTTTCACGGATGGTGATGCGCGGCGCCGAAATAATCGTTCCCAATGCCTGTTTTTCCGCTTCATCTGAAAAAATATCTACAGCCGCAGCCAGCAGGTCAGCCAGGGTGATATCCGATAGGTCGAGACGGCTTTCGACCTTCGGGGGAGGGGCAACTCGCAAATAGCTGCGCAGGTGACGCGTCTCGCGGTCATCCAGCCAATTGGACAATTCCTTATAGCGCTTATAAATTCGCAGTTGATCTGCCAGAGCCTCGCCCAGGTTTTCTTCGCCTGCCTCCCTGGTCGGAGGTCTGGGAAGTAAAGCCTCTGACTTGATCTGTATCAACTTGGCTGCAACCACCAGGAATCCCGAAATTTCGTCGGCAGGTACCTGCATCTGGTGGATATATGCCAGATATTGGTCAGTGACCAATGCCAATGATACAGCGGTGATATCCAGCTCCGCGCGCTCGATGAGTTGCAGGAGCAGATCGAGCGGTCCCTCATAAACAGGGGTCGAGACGGAGTAACTGCCAGCCTGGTGGGGGAGTTGGGTTTGTCGCAGGTTCGGTTCCATGGGATGGCGAGATTATAACATCCCCGTGTTATGGTGTTTACATTCCCCCCTTTGGGAAAAACATCCGTGCTCTTGAGAGAAGACATCCACATCAATTCTTACGGAACATGATGGGAAAGTTTTTACGCTGAATCGACCATCCTGCTTCGTAGGGGTATAATCGTTTCCTATGATTGACCATATCTATTTAGATTATGCTGCCACCACACCGCTCGATCCGCGCGTGCTGAATGCCATATTGCCGTATTTTAGCGAGAAATTCGGCAATCCCTCTTCCATCCACCGCTATGGGCAGCAGGCAGAAGCTGCTGTCGAATCCGCCCGTCAAATCGTCGCGACTGAACTCAATTGTCGTCCAGATGAGATCGTTTTTACTTCCTGCGGATCTGAGTCTGACAACCTCGCCCTCCGTGGGACAGCGCTTGCAATGCGCGAAAAAATAGGAGCAAATTGGATCCTTGCCAGCCGGGCTGAGCATCATGCTGTCAGTAAGACTGCGATGCAGTTGGAAGAACATTATGGCTTCCAGGTCGAATGGCTGGAGACCGACCAATTTGGGACTATTTCCGCCGAGACGGTCGAGAACGCGATCTGCAAGGAGACAGCCATCGTCTCGGTGATGTATGCAAATAATGAAATTGGAACAATTAATCCGGTGTCAGAAATTGCAGCTGTTTGCCGTAGGCACAATATCCCTTTCCATACCGATGCGGTCCAGGCAGCTGCCTATCTTCCATTTGATGTCCAGGTTTTGAACGTGGATATGATGTCACTCGGAGCGCATAAGTTTTATGGACCAAAAGGTGTTGGAGTGCTCTATGTGCGCAAGGGTACGCCCATTTTCCCGTTCCAGACTGGCGGCGGGCAAGAAGCCGGTCTGCGGGCTGGGACCCAAAATGTACCTTATATCGTTGGTTTTGCCGAAGCTCTTCGGCTGACCAAAGAGGAACGCGGGCAGCGCATTGACAACGTTCGCCCGTTGCGCGATCGCCTTATCGGGACGATCCTTGAGGAAATTCCTGGTTCCCGCCTGACGGGTCACCCGGTTGATCGATTACCCAATAACTGTTCATTTGCATTTAAAGGCGTCGATGGTAACCTGCTCCTAACCCTGCTTGATGCGGCGGGTTTTGCCTGCTCTTCCGGGTCTGCCTGCAAGACGGGTAGCCCCGAACCAAGCGAGGTAATGACTGCAATTGGGCTGTCTCGGGAATGGGGGCTGGGGTCGTTGCGAGTAACACTGGGTGCTGGAACGACTCCCGCCCATATTGACGCATTTTTAAAGATAATTCCCAGCATCGTTCAACAGGCAAGGACTTTAACCAGGGAAAACCAAGGGTAAGTAAAAAATGTCTAAAGTTGTTGTTGCCATGTCTGGAGGTGTAGACTCCTCGGTCGCTGCAGCCTTGCTCAAACAGCAAGGATATGACGTTACCGGTATGATGCTGCGCCTTTGGAGTGAAACAGGCAAGGAAGAGTCCAATCGCTGTTGCACGCCGGACTCCATGGCACTGGCTCGCCGCGTGGCGGCAAAGCTCGACATCCCATTCTACGTCGTGGATGCGAAAGATATATTTCGATCTATTGTTGTGCAATCATTCCTGGATGGGTATGCCCGGTGTGTGACACCTAATCCTTGCGTGGTTTGCAACCAGCGCATTAAATGGGACTTCCTGCTTAACCATGCCTTGGCTCATGGAGCGGATTATCTGGCGACGGGGCATTATGCCAGAAAGCAGGCGTTGCAAGACGGTAAATGGCAACTTTTGCGCGCTTATGACCATTCGAAAGATCAGTCCTATGTGCTGCATGTTCTGACACAGGAGAAATTGGCGAAGGCTCTCTTCCCGGTGGGAGAGTATTCCAAACCGGAGATCCGCAAGCTTGCCGGGACATTTGGTCTGCCCACCGCCACCCGGTCAGACAGTCAGGATTTGTGTTTCCTGGCCGGGGAAGATTATCGTGGTTTTCTCCAACGAAATGCGCCTGAAATTGGTGTTCCGGGTCCCATCGTAAATCACGAGGGGAAAAAGTTGGGCGAGCACCAGGGACTGGCCTTTTACACGATCGGTCAGCGCAAGGGTTTAGGCGTTGCTTCTCTCACTCCCCTCTATGTTCTTTCAAAAGATGTGGCAACGAATACACTTACAATCGGGGAAAAGGAGGAGTTGGGTTTGCGCGATCTGATTGCCAGGGAAGTCAATTGGATTTCAGGTGAAGCGCCAAAAGAATCTTTTCGCGCAGAGGTCAAGACGCGCTATACAGCCAGGGAAGCCTGGGCTGAGATCACTCCACTCGAGAACAATCGATCGGGAATAAATACCTTCAGCCTCAGGGTTCTGTTTGATGTTCAACAGCGGGATATTACTCCAGGGCAAGCCGCCGTCTTCTATGATAGGGATGTGGTCCTCGGAGGGGGAATGATTGATAAATCTGCGTATAGCCAGAATATGATATAATCCCGTTCATTGAGAGAGTCATGACCTTCCCCGCCATCGTATTTGGAATAATTCTTTCTTCAATTTATGGCACCGCCTTTCACTTTTGGAAGGGTGGCGGCCTGAAAAAACTTGCGCTTTACATTGTTTTATCCTGGCTTGGGTTTTGGATTGGGCATGGAGTTGGCAGCGCCATCGGGTGGAATTTCGCTGCCGCAGGTCCCATTAATGCCGGTATGGCAACCCTCGGGAGCGCGGTTTTCCTGTTCGTTGGAGAATGGTTAAGCCGGGTTGAAATCACCACGAAAAAATAATTCCTCCCAATACATAAATGAAATCCCTCCCCATCACTGGGGAGGGATTTTTTTGGTTCAATTGAAAGATTACATGGGTTTTACGTGAGCTGCCTGAAGCCCCTTTGGTCCTTGTTCAACTTCGAACTCGACCGCCTGGCCTTCCTGAAGGGTGCGAAACCCATCAGACTCTATGGCGCTGTAGTGGACGAAAACATCCGGGCCGCCTTCGCGTGCGAGGAAGCCGTAGCCCTTCGACGCATTGAACCATTTGACCGTACCGGTCACACGCTCTGCCATTTTATTGCTTCTCCTTACGTGAAAAAAAAGAATAGGATAATGGTGCTCGGTATTCAGTGCGGTCGAGGTGTCCCAGCGAAGTTTGATTTAAAAAACACCGACCCTCGTGG
>JBGOZL010000046.1:0-8625 GCA_041480185.1 Anaerolineae bacterium | reverse complement strand
ATCCAGGGCATTCGCCTTGGTGTGAAACTCCACCAAGTCAATACCGTCTCCGATATCATAAAGTGACGCACCGGGGTTTGAGCTGATAACTTTTTTGGCTTTCTTTAATTCGCTCAATACGATCAATCCAGGTGTTTTGGGGATGGAAACGTATTTCTGTTTGGAAACATCGTAAACGCCGACCTTGCTGTCGCCCGTGTACTTGTAGAACGTTTCGCAGCCTGCCTTGAGCATTTTTGCCACCCATGCGGCAGGAGTAAAACCCGCGGCTTTCATTTGTTTGGCTGTTGCCTGCACCCCCAGCATGTCCCAGATTTCGAATGGACCGGCTTCGTGCTGGAATCCCCAGCGGACAGCATCATCGATTGGCTTGGGTGTGTCGGCAACTTCTGGGATAATGACCGAGGCATATTGAAGTCCCTGGAAGGTCAGGTCTTTGATTAATTTTGCAGCCCGGTCGGATTCGCCCAGGATCACCTTCAACCGTTCACCAAGACCTTCGATATCCTTCGCCTTCCCAATCGAGTCGAAGCGCGGTTTGGATGGCGTGGAATGTTCCAGGGTCTTCAGGTTAAGGGACCAGAATTCTTTTTTGCCTTCATCGGTGCGGACTTCCTTGTAGAAGCCTATCTTCGTCTTGTTGCCCAGCCAACCCCGCTCGATCAAGGTATGAACAAGTTTGTTTGGTTTTTCAGCCGTCAAGGCTGGCATGGCAAACTTGTCGTATGGGATGAGTTCCATCAGGTTTGTGCCCACGTGATCCCATACATCCACTCCTACCAGATCGATCAGCCGGAAGGTCGCGGTTTTTGGATGACCCATCAAAGGTCCGGTAAGGGCATCCACTTCGTCCACGCTGTATCCATTTTCAAGGATGTAATTCAAGGCGAACGCACCCGTCCCAAAGGCAACCCGGTTACCGATGAAGTTGGGAGTGTCCTTGCACAGCACGATGCCTTTTCCCAGCCGGTACTCCCCGAACCAGGCCATGAACTTGGTCACTGCCGGCAGGGTGTCAATGGTTGGGATGATTTCCAGCAATTTCAAATAACGCGGCGGGTTGAAAAAATGCGTCCCTAGGAAGTGTTGCTTGAAACCTTTCGAGAGACCTTCGGCAATAGCCTTGATTGGTATGCCGGAAGTGTTGGTGGTGATAATGGCTTCCGGTTTACGGACTGCATCCACGCGCTTCATCAGGTCCTGCTTGATTTTCAAGTTTTCGACAATTGCTTCGATGACCCAATCCGCTTTGGAAATTGCATCGAAATCGTCTTCAAGGTTACCCAGCTTGACAAGGGTCGCCAGGTCGGAAGCCATCAGGTTGGCCGGGCGGGATTTGACGCACCGATCCCAACCCTCGTTCACGATGCGGTTGCGGACTGCCCTGTCTTTAAGCGTCAATTTCGCCGCCTCTTCTTCAGGCTTGAGTTTGTTGGGGACGATGTCCAGCAGCGTCACCGGTATGCCGACATTGGCCAAATGCGCGGCGAGTGATGCTCCCATGGTCCCCGCTCCCACAACCACAGTGGAATGAATTTTGTAGGTCATTTTTCCTCCTCACTTCGATCACCCCTCCCCCCTCTTAATAAAGAGGGGGCGGGGTGAAGGAATATCTATCTCAACTCGCTCGAGCGGTAACCCAGGATCTGACGCGCCACCACCAGCCGGTTGATCTGACCGGTGCCCTCATAAATGTCGCTGATCTTGGCATCCCGGAACCATTTCTCCAGCAAAAACTCGCGGCTATAGCCGATCGGACCCATGATCTCCACGGCCTTTTGGGTGATCCTGTTGACTACATCGCCCGCGCGTACCTTGGACATCGAAGACTCAAGCGAATTCGGCTTGCCGTTGTCCATCATCCAGACCGCCTTGAGAACCAGCCACCAGGCTGATCGTAACTGGATTTCCATTTCGATCACTTCTTTTTCCACAGAAGTCAGCTTTTGGCGCGGTAATCCATAACGGATGGTGACTCCCCGCTCAGCCAGCATTTCTTTAAGCATTTCCAATGTGGCGCGTGCCAGTCCGATGGCCTGGGCAGCTACGATGGGCCGGGTGGCATCGAAAGTTGCCATGGCACCCTTGAAGCCAGTTGTGGCCTTATCGGTGGTAACCACCTCGGGGCTGCCGAGAATATTCTCGAACGGGAGGCGGCAGTCCTGCAAGACGATGGAAACTGTGTCGCTGGCGCGGATGCCGAGTTTATGCTCCATCTTCGTCACCTGGCAGCCTGCTGTTTTAGCCTCAACCACGAACGGGCGCATCCCGGCGCGTCCAGCTTTAGAGTCTATCGTCGCCCACACTACGATAAAGCCTTCCGAGTCAAGCATGGCTTTATGCCCGGCGGTGACAAAGATCTTTTCACCGTTCAACACCCACTCATTTTTCACCTTGTCCAGCACAGCGGATGTGCGGATGGCCGAGGTGTCCGAGCCGCATTGCGGTTCGGTCATGCACATTGCGTCAAAGACCGGCTTCTCGCCGCGGAAGCGCTTGAGAAAGCGTTCCTTCTGTTCAGGGGAACCTGTGGCTGAGACTGCCGCCGAGCCCAGCATGCCGCCAGGAGTATCCAGGTATATTCCTGCATCACCCCAGGACAGCATTTCCACCATCACCGCCAGGCGTTGAAATCCAAAGTGCGGACCTTCCTTCTTGCCCTCACCCGGAGCCATTGAGGCGCCTCCCATCGCCTTCGTGGCCGTATGCATGAAATTGATGTAATCCCAGGGGACCTCATGCTCGTGCTCGTCGAAATAGCGCGAGACCGGACGCATCATGTTGACCGCCACCGTCTCGACGACCAGGCGGGTACCCGCTATCTTTTCAGGTATTTCAAAGTCAATCATAGTAGTCCTCCTTTGTCGCTATACCATGGCCAACCCGGTGAAAGTGGCAAACCCGCGTCCATTGCGCATCCATAGTTCAACTGGATGTTCCCGGATATACCCGTGCCCGCCCAGGATCTGGACAGCGCGGTCGGTGACCATCATCGCCATATCGATCGCACCGGTCACAGCGAGGTAAGCCTTCTGGCTGGCATCATCTTTCTTGTTGTCAATGGCCCAGCCCGCCTCCCAGACTAGAAGGCGAATGGCTTCGATCTCAGTCGCCATCTCTGCCAGCATGAAGGCGATGGCCTGTTTTTGACCCACTTTCACTCCGAATACATCGCGGTCCTTGGCATAGTCACGCGAATACCCAAATGCTGCCTTGGCCACTCCAATAGCCATGGCTGCCACGGCCACACGGCTGGCAGCCAGCACCGGAGCGAAATCTCCCGGCAGGAGGTTGGCCTGGGGGACTTTCACCCCGTCCAGTGTCACCTTGAAAAACGGGACAGAGTTCAGCCCCATGAATTTCTCGCGTTCCTCCCCCACCTTCAACCCGGCAGTACCCTTCGGGATGATGAACGCCTTTGTCTCATTTTCCAGCCGGGCGTAAACGATCATCGCCTCGGCTTTGTCGGCGAAGGGGACAAAAGTCTTTGTACCCGTCAAAATGAAGTCACTCCCTTCAGCTTTGGCGGTTGTCTTCATTTCATTGGGGTCAAAGTCGAAAGTAGGTTCGATCAGGGCCGCGGTGAACGGTTTCCAATCCGCTGCGATAACCGGGGGCAGGTATTGCTTCTTCTGCTCTTCGCTGCCCGCCAGCAGGATGGGCAGAGCAAAAAGCCCTGGCGTACCCACCGCCAGCGCACCGGCCAAGTCACCGAACGCCAGTTCCTCGGCAGCAAGCGCGCCCGTCACTGCGGAGCGCTCCCCAAACCCACCGTAGGTTTCAGGGATGGATGCCTGTAGAACGCCGAGTTCCCAGCCTTTGCTGATCAGCTTGGGTGGGAGTTCTTTATTCTCCTCAGCATCGTGTGCCGCCTTCCGCAAGTCGCTGGTGGCATAGCGGCTGATAGCATCGATCAGCATTTTTTGTTCTTCAGTTGGTTCGAAAGAATACATGGCTCCTCCTTTTGGTATAGGGTTGCATCTAAACAAGATCAGGTTTTCAACTTTCCATGGCTCCCTAGCGCCGTGTCTTCGTTCAGTGCGCTCCTGAACATTTCCAGCATACTGGGAGCGTTATGCCTTTAAATAACCTTCTTCATGCCCGGGTCAAAAATGCGCCGGTAGCGCGTGACCACTGGGCCGTCACTCTTCTCGAAATCGTCCAGGTTGACAATGCGCAACTGACCGCGCTGGTGAAGGTATTCCACGTGGGCGCCGGCCTCCTCGATCGCCAGCAGGACGTTATATCCATCCATGCGCCCAAAGAGCCTTTGCGAGACCTCGGCAATGGTATGCGGCTCTGCCAAGAATTCAAGGGTAAGGTTCAATCGGGCGGCGTGACTCTGGCGGATCTCTTCCAGGCGCATCGGTAGATTTTTGATAGGGTCGTCGTGACCAGCCAGGGTCAACTCTGAATTACCAGCCCACTTTTCGAGCAACGTGAGCGAATCAAGGTAATGCCCCAACCCGGTGGAGTAGGTCAGCCGCTCGGGACTCTGGTGAGGGGTGATCCTGCTGAGCACATGATCGCCGCTGAAAAGAAAGTTATGCAGGCGGATGACAACGTGCCCGGCGCAGTGCCCCGGGACGTGCAGCATGTCGAAAGCGCCGAGGCGCATCCCTTTGGCTTCGTAGGTAAAATCCACCCCCACAGAATGGAAAAGCATCTTATTGACGCGATACATGTTAAGGATATCTTCGTGTTTTTCTTGAGGAACGCCCGCTTCCACCAGGTACGCCTTGAGATGATTCTCAGCGAGGGCAACGCGTTCCTCGTAATTGGTTAGGTTGCCCATGTCGAGTTCATGGATGCCGACGAGGGCATGCGTGCGTTCATGCAGGAAGACCAGCCCGCCAAAATGATCGATGTGACCGTGGGTGATCAGGATATGGGTCAGGTCTTCGATTCGGACCTTCCGCCCGATTGCTGCTCCCGCTTGAGCGATCCCGGCTTCCAGGTGGGTATTGGAATCCCCAAAACCGGAACCGGTATCGATCAGCACGATAAAGTCATCCACAAGGACCAGGTAAGCATATGACCAAAGGTCCGGGAAGACCTTCATGGGGATGCGGCAAATGCGCGACCCGCCAGAGGTCTCGAAGGATTGGGTGGTGGGAGAAGTATTGGCAGAGACGGTAGTCATCATCAACGCTCTCGCAGCCCATCGAGGAAGAGGGCGGAAAAGTTGTCGGAAATTTGCCCGCTGGAATAGCGACCATCGGAGCGATACCAGGTGATAGTCCAGTTCATAACACCCAGCAGGGCACGTGCCGTCATCGCCGGATCGGCTGTGTGGAACAAACCGCTATCCACGCCCTCCTGAATCAGATCGCGCCACAGCCGTTCAAAACGGTCGCGGCGCGGGATATGGCGATCATGATATTCCGGGTTGAGCGAGCGGTGTTCGAGCAACAGGACGGATGCCAGCGCAGCGTGCTCCTCCAGACATCCCAGATATTCACGCATTGCCTGGCGTAATTTTTCGTCGGCAGGTAGTTCCCGGGAAAGAACAACCGACACACGCTCGATCAGCAGGTCAAGGGCCTGATCGAGAAGAGCGAGCAGGATATCCTGTTTGCTCGAAAAATGGTGGTAGAGGCTGGCTTTTTGCAGTTTGACGGCATCGGCAATATCCTGCATCGAGGCAGCATGATAGCCTTTTTGTCGAATGATCTGAGCAGAGGCTTCCAGAATCATTTCACGATTCATTTGTCTACCGACCGGTCGGTAAAATAAGAATACCAGAATTGGAATTCAGAGTCAATAGGCAGTCGCCGGATTTTCAGGATATTCGTAATGTCTGAACTTTCAACCCCACCCCCGCCCCCAATCCCACTCTTAATAGACCGGAAAACATGCAAAAAAAGCCCCCTTCCATAATTTGGAAGGGGGTTAGGGAGATCAGGTTATTTGCCCATTTTCTTTTTGAAGGCTGCAGTCAGGGCGGGGGCGATCTGGAACAGGTCACCGACCACACCATAGCGCGCCAGCTTGAAGATGGGCGCTTCAGGGTCCCTGTTAATGGCAACGATCATTTTGCTGGTGCGCATTCCGGCAAGGTGCTGGATGGCGCCGGAAATGCCAAGGGCGAAATAGACATCCGGCGAGACAACCTTGCCGGTCTGCCCAACCTGATGAGCGTAGGAAATGTAACCACCGTCCACGGCAGCGCGCGAGGCGCCGACGGCAGCCCCCAATGATGCGGCCAGGTCTTTGACCAGGGCGAAACCCTGCTGGGCGCGCCAGATATCGGCTGCTTTTTCGTCAAGACCGGCAGGAGGAGTGAGGGCGGGGTTGTTCGAGACGCCGCGCCCACCGGAGACGATCACGTTGGCATCCGCAAGGCTGACTCCAGATTCGCTGGTGGTGTAGCCTTCAACCTTGGTGGGGAAATCACCGGCTACAGCAGGGATCTTGGTGAGCGTCCCGGATTTTCCAGCTTGTTGGGGCGGTTTGGGAAAGGCACGCCCGCGCAGGGTGATGATCTGCGGTTTGGTTGAGCAGGTTTCCTTGGTGAGCAGTTTCCCAGCGTAGATCGGGCGGGTGACCGTGATCTTATCGCCGACAGCCTCGAGCGCGGTTACATCGACCATCACACCGGTCTTCAGGTCGATGGCGACCATGCCAGCCAGCTCACGGCCGCGGGTGGTGGTTGGGAACAGGAGCAGGTCAGGGGTCCGTTCCCCAGCGAGTTTACTCAAGGTGGCTGCGAAGGCCTCGGCGCGGTAATCAGCCAGGGCGGGATCATCCGCCAGAAGGACCTCATCCGCACCGAATTCGAAGGCGGTTTTGCCAAGAGCTTCGACACCTGAACCAAAGATCAGGGCGGTGACATTGCCAAGCGTTTTACCAACTCCGACAGCTTCCCAGGAAGCAGGGAGGGCAGTGCCTTTGAAGTGATCGATAAATACAAAGGTGTTCATAGGACTTTCTCCGCGAGGATCTTGCTGGAAAGCGTTTCAGCAATCTCTTCAGGACTGCTTCCGGTGATGAACTCACAGGTGACTTCCTTTACGGGCGGGTTCATGATCTCAGGCCAGGCGATCACCGGGACCGGGGCAGGGATGCCCAACCCGGAGAGCGACCAGGTGGGAATTTCAGCGCGGGCAGCTTTGCGGATGCCCATGAAGGACGGGTAGCGCGGCTCCCCAAAATCCTTGGTGAGGCTGAAGACAACGGGCAGTTTGGATGTGACGATCTGTCGTCCCTCCTCGATGCCGCGTTCGACGCGGACGTTACCTCCCTCGATCTTGATGACCGAGGCCAGGGTGAGGGCTGGCCAGCCCAGCAGGCGGGCAGCCTGGACAGGAACGAGCCCAGCGTCAGCATCAATGGCTTGCCGTCCAAAGAAGGCCATGTCCACCGCACCAATTTTTTTTATGGTAGTCACCAGGATTAGGGCGATGCCCTGAGTATCCAGATAGCCCAGGGCGGGATCGGAGATTAGTATGGCATCATCAGCACCCATGGCAAGGGCGCGCTTGAGGGCTTCCTTGGTACTCTCATCACCGATGGAAACCACGGTGAGGGTGCCGCCCAGCGCTTCCTTCTGCTGGAGAGCAGCTTCCACGGCGTATTCATCCCAAGGGTTCATGATCATGGGAGCGTCGCCCCAGGACACCTTGCCCCCTTCGACGACCATTTTAGCGGTCGAGTCGGGCACTTGTTTGATACAGACAACAATTTTCATGCATCATCCTCCTATAATTTAATATCTTTGCTTGCGCTTGTGAAAATCTTCATAATCGCAATTATACAACACTCCCCAAAAGCCTTGACAATTCGCGAATGTGGAGCAGTTGATGACCATAGATGGACAGGATCAAGGTCTCAACGTTCACCTGTCCCAGGACGGGGTGGTACCCGATCCTCTCCAACTGGCTTGCATCGAGGGTTCGGACCCACGCAATCGTCCGCCCCCGGGCTTGATCGAGCATATCCCGCAACTCAGGCAGCGACAGTCCTTCCAAGCGGCTTTGTTCCCCTGCATTAAAACGATTGTAGTCAAAATCCGGTGGGGCACCCCGCCCGCCTGCAGCGACGTCCTGCGCCAGGGCGAGGAGCTGATCTTCCGCTGAAACGAAATGCGCCAACAGGTGGCGCACCTGCCAGGTGGGATCGGTATATAGCTCCTGCTGCCATTGTTCCGGCGTGAGGGCATCGAATATTTCAAAGGTCTTTTGCCGACCTTTTTCCAATCTTGCTGCCAGTGCGTCTGCACGTGGTTCAATCATTGTTGCGACCCAGAAAAATATTTCGAAAACCAGGATGTTTGAGTAGATTCATAATTCACAACCCTTGCTAACCCGATCTAGAATTGCCATAGCTGCCTTCCTGCTGATGGTGTGCTTCCAAATACAGTTTAAGGGCGACGGCATTGTTAAGCTTTAACTCCTTCGAACTAAAGAGCAGGGTGACATTCCCCTTCGTGGCCGCGTCTAGGATGATCCGCCAGGTCTCCGGATTGCCATCCAATTCAGCAAAATAACGTGTTAGCAAAAGTTGAAAAGTGAACTCATTCAAACATCAAAAGTGAACTCTTAAATCAGCGAGTGGCAGATTGATGGAGTGGACCATTTTATGGTTCCACCAGATTCGGACTTCGAGGATCTGTTTGTCAAGATT
>JBGOZL010000045.1:0-8626 GCA_041480185.1 Anaerolineae bacterium | reverse complement strand
GTGAATATAATCCACAAAACGGCGGTTAGCATGGCAGCCAGGATGACATGGGTGTTAATCGCATCTGCGCTGACAACCCCTTTTCCTATCGTCTTCGCTACAGCAATACCAAAAATAAAAGGCCCCAGGAATTCCGCCAAGGCTGTCATTGCCAAAGCTGCACGTGGAGCCATGGCGCGCGAAGAAATCATCGTTGCCACGATGCCGCTCGAATCGTTCAAGCCATTCATGAAAGCGTACAGTAACGCTAGAATGATGACAGAAATAATGACCGGTGACACGAATTTCCCCCACTCAGGTTATCTTAACAATAATATCGGCAATCACGTTGGCTGCCTCATCTCCACGGTCAGACGCATTACTCAAATGTCGATAGACCTCGCGCGATTTCAGCATCTTAATCACATGCTGGATATCCTCTGCACCGCTGAAAAGGTCTGCCAGGGCTTCACGGTAAAGCTCTTCCACCCTGTTCTCAAGAGACTTGGCGCGCTGGGCATGGTCGTTGGCAACCCCCGGATGGTTTTCCAGGCGATCGACCGCCATCAACAGCTCATAGGCTGCGTCCCTGAGGATGGATGCCATGCTCTGCATGTAATTCGTCGGCTCGACCTTCAATATTTCCATCTCGCTAACAGTGCTGTAGGCGTAATCGAGAACATCGTCAATCGTCCTCGAAAGTAAGAATATATCTTCCCGGTCAAAGGGTGTAATAAAGGTTTTATTTAATTCATCGATCAGGATTCGCCGCGCCTCGTCTGCTTCTTTTTCTTTGGTGGAAAGCAGGGCAGAGGCAGCCGGGTCCCGGGAAATCATAAAGGTCTTCAACGCTTCCAGGCCATCCAGGGTAAGCGACGCTTGGTCATGGATCAGTTTTAGAAATACATTTTGTTTTTTCTTAAAAATTCGGAACATGGATGAAAGCCCTCCTTGGGAAGGTGGAACAATATGTAATGATGCGTAATAATGGTGCCGAGGTTTAGGTCACGCATTTCCCAACCGGATCCGGCGGGGGGAAGGGATCAAATTCCAATCAAAAATTACTGGTTATTAATTCTTTGAATTCGAAGGAATGATTTGTTCTTTAAAGGAGATCAGAAAGGATTTTTTCTTTTTATTCGCCGCAATAATAACATAAAACACCCCTGGCTCTCCATTCCTAAAATGAAAAGTTGAGTCGATCAATGCCCTTTCTGGATTTATAAAAATGGTACAAGGATATGGGTGAATACTAAATTCCTGCACCTCCACAATCCGGGAGCGGGGATTACGACTCCAACGCTGTGGAGATAGAAGCGAGCACTGCATCAACATCCAGGAAATCCCGGTGCCAAGGAAAGGACTCGAGGTCTTTCAATGCCTGTACCCTTGGACCGATGCCGATAAATCTATAGCCCAGTGTACGCGAAGTCTGCAGATCCCAAGGCCCGTCGCCCAGGTAAACGACCCGATTAAACCTGTTGCAACTATAAAAATCTTCAGCCCGTTCGACTGCTATTTCCATGATGCGCTGACGATTCCGATTGTCATCGGAAGTAGCCATCGGAATGCCGTCCACGTTCAAACCGCTTGCCTGAAGCTTGAACAGGGCTTCGCTACGCCAGCAGCCGGTGGCAATGGCAATTCCAACTCCATGTAATTTCCGCAGCTGTTCCACGAAACGCGAGGTGCCGGGTACTTCGCTGAAGATTAGTGGTGAATCCTGGAGCATGCCTTCGAGCCGCTGGAGCACATTGCTCTTCACCAGCTCGATCTCATCTGCCTTGGGATCCCTCCCGGTGAGCCTTTTGATTGCCTCCTGCGTTACACCAAGGGAGGTCTTGTCAATATATCCATTCAAATCCGCATCGATCGGTGGGATTCCCAGGACTTCCCCAATGGCAATGCCAAAGATTTCCCGATCATACTCGTACGATTGCGTAAGGGTTCCGTCTATATCCAGCAAGATCAAGTTCATATGCTTTTAGCCTCTGGGAGCAATTGGGTCGCTATTGGTCGAGGATGTTTCAACTCCAGCATTGTGCATCCTGGCAATAGCCGGGTCACAAATCACTGGGAAGGAATTGAGGCCTCTGACTTTGGCATGGGATTCGTGTTAGGACCACGCGACCAAGTCAGTGCGCACAATTCTAAACGAAAACACCATGCCCAAGCGCGAATTTCAAGGCAAGTCTAGCATGGAAAATGTTGGACGAACAGGAGCTTGTCGTTTCAAGATGGAAAAGAAAACTTTCATCCCATGGTAATTTACAGCCGAAGGGTGTCGACCGCCCTCATCCGCAATTTGGATATATTATCGGGGAACAGCCTTGGATTTCGGAAAAAAACGCTGCTCGATCAAATCAGAAATTCCAACGATATCGCCCAAATCAAACCAGGGTACCCCGATCGCCATGGAAAAATCCGCGACCACCGCGAAGCGCTGCTCCGGGGTGCCGATCAACTCTTTGCCAACCTCAGACCGCATGACTTCAAGCGATGGGTAACCTGCCTGTTTATATCCCTCCACGAGGATCAGGTCAGCCTCCCGCACCTCTTTAACAATCTCAGCCAATGTCAGTTCCTCTTTTAAGGTGCGGTAAGAGGCAATCTTATCCGGCGCGGCGATGATCACATGCACGCTCCCCGCCTGGGCATGCCGCCAGCTATCCTTCCCTGGCAGGTCCACCTCAAAACCCGAGTGGGAATGGTGTTTAATAGTTGCAATTCGATAACCTCTGCGACTCAGTTCAGGTATCAGGCCTTCCATCAGGGTCGTTTTTCCCGACCCGGATTTACCAATGAGTGTTACCACAGGAACAGGCATTTGTTCATCCTTCCGAAACAGCAGGTTTTGGGTTTTGCAGCATTACGCCACCAGGATCACTCCCGCCAGCGAAAGCAATCCTACGGGAATAAGCCACCAGTCGATCCGGCCAATCCTAAGCGGGGCTGTCCGACTGCGGTCAGGGCGAAAAGCACGCGCCTCCGCTGCCAGTACGATATCTTCGGAACGACGCAAGGCGTTGGTTAAGATCGTCAGCAGGAGCAATTGCAGGCCTCGCCACCACTGGGCACGCATTCCTCCCCGCATCCTCAAACTGTGCCAGGCATTCATGCTCGACTGGCGCAAGCTCGGCAACTGGTTGGCTGCCACTCCCAGCGAAAATCCCAGTCCCTGGAGCCCGAGGCGTTCAAACAAACCGGCCACCTCGGTGATATCCATCGAGGAGGCCAGGCCGTCCGCTGCAATGAGAATGACAACCGCGCTCAATGTCATCTTCACGCCGAGAAAAATATTCTCCATGGAAATCGGGACCCCCCACAATTCTCGATCAGGTTTGCCGCCTCCGAACAGGATACTTATGACTAATAAGATCCCTAATAATATTAACCAGCGTGGGCGCAAGATGCGCCGCAGGGTGAAGGGGTAAATCAAGGCGAGGAATACCACGCAGACACCCGTCAGCAGATAACTGCCTTGAAGTTGGGTAACCAGCACGACTCCCAGCGACCAAAGGAATATCACCAGGTGTCCCAGGCTGCCGACCAGCGGCCTTCCGGGCTTGGTCCGGATCGAGGAGGCGTCGAGCCTGCTTAAGGTCATGGGATCGCGTCAATCTCGACCAGCAAACGGGGATTTAACTTCCCGCCCTGGTCTGGGAGGACCATGCGGAAAATACCCTCATCTGCGGTCAGGGGACCATCTGCCCGGGCATAAGCCACCAGCGTATCATCAGCCAGGAACTGGGTGGGGTCGTAGTTGGATGAGAAACCATCCGAGGCAACCGCCTTGACAGCCGAGAGCTTGGTCGAGTCAATGCCAGCATCCTGCAAAAGAACCTTTAGCGTTACACCGATATAGCTGACCCCTTTATCTGAAGCTTGGACCGCTCCCAGAGCTTTCAAATCGTCGGCCGTGTAGGTTTTCACGATCGTGCCATCGGTCACTTTCAGGTCAGTCCCGGAGAGAGCGGCCGGCTTTGGAGCGCAGGCTGCCAGGGCCAGCGTAACAACAAGAATGACAAACAAGGTGCGTTTCATAGAATTCTCCTCATCTTATGGAATGGATAAAACCTAGGCGCCCGCTGGAGATTGTCCCTTCAGGCGGAATGTAACCAAATGACCAAGTTTCCATGCCAGCCAGCCACCGATTGCACCCACCAACAGATGCAGAACGACAAGCGCCATTACGATCCAAAGGGCTGCCTGGCTGCTCAATCCGAAGAGCCGGCTGCCCTGGTCAATCGTATCCAGCCAGATGGGCAGAAGAGTGCGGCCGAAAATTAAAATCCCGGTGACGAAGGGCTGGATGAACGTCCAGAGGGCACCTCCGGCAACAGCCAGGATAAATGCCAGTTGTGTCGGTTTCGGAAAGATGTCCAGGATCAGCTCTGCCACCAGCGCTTCTGTCAGAATGCCGATCATGGGACCGATGATGATATTGCCAATACTGAAAAGTTTTAGCACCGTGGCGATAACTCCAATAAAAAAGGTCGAGCCGCGCTTGGGGACGAACAGACGCCCGATCAGAGCAACCAGCAAGCCAATTGCGGTTAGAGCCAGTCCGGTCAAAGGAATCTTAATTGCATGGAGTACGGATCCCAGGCTGATCTCAACCACCCCCCACAGGGCGCCAAAGACAGCCATGGTCACTAATTGACGGGTCGTAAATTTCATCAAAGGTTCCTTTCTTCTAAAATGGTTTGCGGGCAACCAGTTGGGCGATCCTCCTGGAGGGAAACATGCCCGTGCGTCGTTTTTTCCAGGTTTCCATCCAGTGCAGGATTTCCCAGTCTTGATAAGCAGTGTGGAGTTCTCCAGATTCCAGTGTATGAGCCGGGTTGCACCTCCCAATAGTGTCTTGAACGAAAGTCTCAAAAAATAGCCAGCCTCCAGGTTTGAGCGCCTGGCGGTAGCATTTAAACAAAGGGCGTGATAAATAATAGAAGTTCAAGATGACATCAAATCCAGAGGGCGGCAGCCACGGATCGGTCAGATCCATGACGACCAGATTAAGAGGCAGCGAAGGCTTCCTGGCGCGTTTCTGGGCGAGCCGAAGCCCGGTTTCAGAGATATCCATGGCAATCACGCGCAGACCCCGCCTGGCGAGGAATAAACCTACCGGAGCCGTACCGGCTGCCACCTCGAGAGCCAATCCCCCCTGAGGAAGTTGATCAACGTAAGAGGATACCAGCGAATAAGGCTGGCGCCTGAGATAGTGATTATCGTCTGACTCGTAACGGGCATTCCAAATTAGCGCATCAGGGTGCGGCATGGTTGCCCTCCGCGAGCGTAGCGGCAGGAATGTTCTTCTCCCCAGCCAGGGTATTGTGCCCATCCAGGGAGATACGTCCTTCATCCATCAAGATTACCCGATGAGCATACCTGTAAACCAGTTTATAGTCATGAGTAATGAGTAATATTGCCTTGCCCTGGCGATTGAGCCAGACGAGGAACTCCATCATCTGCTGCAAGTGGCCCCAGTCCTGCCCAAGGGTTGGCTCGTCCAGAATGATTAAGCGGGGGCGGAGAGCCAGGCAGGAAGCTAAGGCTGTGCGCTGCTGCTGTCCAATAGATAGTGAAAATGGGCGACGGTCTCGCAGGTTAAGCAGATCAGCGTTTGCCAAGGTCTGCTCGTGCACATCAGGATCGAGGCAGCGATAATTCCGGGGTCCGAAGGCGATTTCCTCGTCTACGGAATCCGTAAACAACTGGTCGGCTGGATTTTGGAAGAGCAGGGCAATATCCTGCCCGGGGCGAGGACGTGTTCCATTGCTGAAAATCACCCGTCCACTCAAGTGGCGGATCAACCCAGCCGCAGCCAGCGCAAGGGTGGATTTGCCAGCACCATTATCGCCCACCAGTGCGGCAAACTCGCCCGCATAAAACATGAGATTTATGTCATGAATGGCAGCATGTCCATTGTAGCCGGCGGAGAGGTGCTGAAATTCAAGCAGGGGCTGTTCGACTGCAGGAGGTTTACCGTTCGGCACGAGCAAATCTGGCCAAGACATGAGCGCATCCTCTGTGGGGCGGCGCAGGCCATAACGGCGTAAAAGATCATAATCGCCCAATATGTTCTCGAAAGGCCCCTCTGCAACGATGCGTCCTTCGTCCATGACCATCACACGGTCGGCTAGGCGGCGGACCTCAGCGAGGCGGTGTTCCACCAGGACGATTGTCAGACCATATTCGAGGCGCAATCTTGACAATGCATTGATAACGCTGGTGGTTCCCGGTCCGTCAAGGGAGGCGGTCGGTTCATCCAGGACGAGCACCCTGGGACGCATGGCAAGGGCGGAGGCGATTGCCAGGCGCTGCATTTGCCCACCAGAAAGGGACGCGGGGTTTTGATCTGAAAAGCCACTTAAGCCGACAGCCTCCAACGCCCATTCGACCCGGGAATTGACTTCTTCTGTTGGAAGCCCCAGGTTGTATGGGCCAAAGGCAACTTCGTCTGCGACCCTCAAATGAAAAAGATGCGACCGCGGGTTCTGGAAAATAACGCCCACGTGTTGAGCCAATTCTGCCGTCGGGCAGTGGGTCGCGTCGAGGCCGGCGACTTCCACATTTCCACTAATTTCAGCCTGGATAACCTGTGGGATGAGACCAGTCAGAACACGAGCGAGCGTGCTTTTCCCGCAGCCCGAAGGTCCGGTCACGACCAGGCATTCACCGAGGCCAACGTCAAATGATACATCCTGTAAGACCTTCTGGTCCGTATAGGCGACGGTCAGGTCACGAACGTGGATCATGCGGAGACCTCTGTTGGATCATTTGTACGGACATGGGAAATCAGTCCCCATGGCCAAAGGTTCCGGGCTATTTCAAGCAAGGATAGGCGCACAACCACACAGGCCAACCCGTAACGGCGTGCATTGATCAACCCTATGCCTTTGATTAGTCCAATACCTCGGTCCAATTCAAGGGGGCCCATCTCGTCACAAATGAGAAGCTGGCAGGTATCCAATTGCCCCAGTAATAAATTTCCCCATGCTAATACTTCATCATTGAAATCCCAATCTGCAGTAAATTGACCATTGCCAGATTTACCCCTGCGAACTGCCAGACGCCTGCGGGAACCGGATTCAACATCGACCAGGTCAATCCCAATCTTGTTGGCACCTTCGAAAACCGCTGGAGAGACAAGCCCAACCACGTGGACGCCCCTGGCTTTAGCTTGCTCAACCAACGCCTGGCACCAACGCGTCTTACCCGACCCACTTTGGCCGGTTACAAGGATCAATTTTCCAGTCTCTTTTGTTGACAATAAACTCGCCAGGAGAGAATCTGGCGAGTCAATAAATACCTGCACAGTACTTTCTCCTTTCCAATTCCATCCCAGAATGGGATTTCGGGAGGTCGCTGCGTTTCCATGGCGACCCTTGTCCTCGTTGGGAGAGGACTGCCTGCTGGACCCTGGCACTTGGCTTTAGGTCATGCAGATCGGAGTGCTATTTATGTAAATAACATTTAAATAATTACTGTTTCACCTTCTTTATAGTTTCCTGGTCGGATAATTTACTCGCTTCCGGGTGTTCTTCCGGCTTCGACTCTTTCTTGATTCCTCCTCCTATGGTTTTCCTGGAATCGTCAAGGATGTCCAACTCAGATTTCAATTCACCAGTGAGGGATGAAAAATATCCTTTCAAATTGCGGATGAACTTGCCTGCCTCGCGCGCAACCCTGGCTAAACGTTCGGGACCCAGAACAATCCCGGCGAGCACGAAGATGACGATAAGCTCATTCATCCCAATACCAAAGATATTAAGATCCATTTCGGGGTCTCCGTACTATGGCAGCTAAAACAATACTGACAACATAAAGTCCCATTAATGGAAGCATGACCAGGCCCATATTGATCGGGTCAACCGTCGGAGTGACCGCTGCTGCGATAATAGCTATTGCAACCACGGCATATCGCCAAGCTTTCACCAGTTGTTTGGCGCTCACGATCTTAAGCCTTGCCAGGAACATCACCAACAGTGGTAACTCGAAACATATCCCGATCCAGAACATCAACGTGGTGACAAATCCGAAGTAATTTAAGGGTCTGACCTGGGTGGTGATTCCCAGAAAATGGATCAGGAACGGCAAGGCGGAAGGAAGCATCACGAACCAGGTAAAAGCGACCCCCGCAATGAACAAGAGGCTGGCCATGGGAACGATCGCCAGGAGCCAGGCTCTCTCATTGGCTTTTAGGCCCGGCAGCAAAAATGCCATCAACTGGTAAACGATGACCGGCATGGCCAGAAGGATGCCGCTCAACATTGCGACCCGCATAAAAATGGCAATATTCTCGGTGACTTCGATCGAAACCAGGGCCTTCGAACCGCCAATCGGGCTGGCAAGGAAGTCAATTAATCTCCCGGCGAAAATGAAACTGATGGCAGTCGTCAAGATAATGGCAAAAAACGCCTTGAAAACTCTCTGGCGCAATTCATCCAAGTGCTGCAGAAGCGGCATCGAAGTTTCGAACTCAACACTGGCCTTGCGATGGGCGCGGCCAAAGGCACCCAGGTAATCGCCCCAGCTTCGTTTGCGCTTCTTGGTTACTTTTGCATCTACGCTCACAGTAATTTACTCTTGATCTACCTAATTTTCTTTCTTGCCAGTGGGTTCAGTAGTTTGTGCTTCCTGCTTT
>JBGOZL010000044.1:0-8870 GCA_041480185.1 Anaerolineae bacterium | reverse complement strand
TCATATCCGCTGAATAAGGGCAGCGTGAAATCTGGCACAGTAGAGCCGACCGACAGGATTGGGTTCTTGGCCTTCAGCAGACCAGCTGCCAGCAGGCCGAGCAGACCTAATAAGCCAATCCAGACGAGGATCTGTGCCCAGAGTGGAACCCCGCGTTTCGGAGCAGGAGCGGTATTCGGTTCTTCCATCATTATGCCAGTCTCCTATTTTCGTTTCTTGAGTTCTTCTTCGATGCGGGCTACGTACTTGTCGTCCGCTGCAGTTCCGGACTCTTGTTCTGGGACAAGATCGTCGCTGGAAGCAGATATACTGCCAGCTCCCACTACAGGTTCCTTTTCCACATGCTTCCACGTTCGAAATGCCAGGAACAGCAGGGTGACTCCAGCGATAAACGCTACAGGTGGGACTATATAAACCAACCAGTTAATTCCCGTGACCGGTGGCTCAGACAGAACCCGGGCTCCATAATAATCCACGAAATATTGCTTGATCGTTTTCGGCGATTTCCCTTCTGCCAGCATTTGACGAATAAGTTCGCGCCACTGGTGACAGGCCGTGGTTGGACACACGTCCAGTGGGGTATTTTCGCAGACAGGGCAGAATAACTGGCTGGCGATGGCGTTCACCTGATCATCGGAGGGTGTCGGTTGCTGGGCGGAAACATTCCTTGTGAGGATGAAGGCGGCGATAAAAACCAGAAAGATGCCGGCAATCAAAATAATGTTCTTTGTTTTCATTTTATACCTCCCCACTTTCTTTCTCGTGTACCGGCCATGCTGCAACTAGGAAACCGAAAATAAACATCAGGCTGCCGATCCAAAGCCAGTTGATCAGTGGGTTATTGTAGACCTTAAAGGGTGCCTGTGCTTCCGATACGTTTTCCCAATTGACCAGCACTACATACAGATCATCTGTCAGCGTGGAGCGTACGCCTGCGATCGTAACAGGTTGCCCGTCCGGATAATTATCGAACCGGGGATAGAGGTCCCCGAGGTATTGCCCACCCCGGTAAACGCTCATGACTGCGCGTGTCACGATCCGCCCGTCTGTATATGGGAATTGCGCTAGCGAGTCATACCGAAGGGTATACCCGGCAAGTTCCATATTTTGGCCTACCGCCAGGGTTTCCTGCGTGGTGGTTTGGTATACTTGCATCCCCAGGATACCGATTGCCATCACTACCATGCTGAGGTGGATCAAATAACCTCCATAGCGACGGGGATTGCGCCTGGCTAGCATCCAGATGGCTATCATGAAATAAGCCAGAATCATGAATACGAATGGTGTCATCCAATTGGCGGGATCCAGGATTACCCAGGAGGCAAAGCCAACTGTTACCAGGATAACAAGTGCAAGCAGGACCCATTGGACGCGTTTTGTTATCACCAGGCTGGATTTTCTAAAAGCCCGCCAAAATTCATACAAGGTCACAAAGATGACGAACGCCACCAAAGTGAACCCCACCAGTGCGATCCAATTACGCACTCCCAGGATGCCTAAAACCAACGGGACGATGATTGTGGGAATGGCCGGCTTCCATAAGGCGCGTCCCAAGGTCTTGTAAGTGGACCTGCCCCAGGCTGAAAGGGGGGCAATCCCCATTAAAGCCAGCAAGGCACCGAATAATGGACCATTTGCACGTATATAGAATGGTGGTCCCACGGTCACTTTCTGTCCTGTCACCAGTTCCGAGATCAGGGGGAAGATCACTCCCCAAAAGCAGACGATTAGGACACCCATGAACAGGAGGTTATTGAGCAGGAAAAGAGCCTCGCGTGAAAACAGAGAGTGCATCTCCACCTCGGCTCTCAAGTCTTTCCATCGATAAATTAGTAGGGCCACTGATGTGACAAAGGTGATCCCGATAAAGACAAAGAACATGGGACCGATGGCGCTTTCCGAAAAAGCGTGTACCGATGAAAGCACACCCGAGCGGGTCAGGAAGGTCCCAAAAATGACCAGGGCGTAGGTCAGGATAATGAGCAGCATGTTCCATTGTTTGAACATCCCGCGCTTTTCTTGGATCATGACTGAGTGCAGGAAAGCTGTACCGGTCAACCAGGGCATTAGGGCTGCAATTTCGACCGGGTCCCAGGCCCAGTACCCACCCCAGCCAAGCACGTCGTATGCCCAGCGCATGCCCAGCACCAGGCCAAGTGACAGGAATACCCAGGCTACCAATGTCCAGCGGCGGGTGAGCCGGACCCAGCGATCGTCCGAACGCCCGGTTACCAGCGCTGCCATGGCGAAGGCGAACGGGATGACGAAAGCAACGAAGCCCAGGTATAACATGGGAGGGTGAATGATCATCCCGGGGTGGCGGAGGAGCGGATTTAAACCTTGTCCATCTGCAGGGGTTAATGGAAAGGCTCCAGCCGGAGCGAACATGCGCGCCACGATGTCGCCTCCCGAGGTTTGCCACCAGCGCGCAAATGGGTTCTCATAAAAGATGGAAAGAGCCAGGAAAAATGCAAGCGTGACCGATGTCACCACGATTACCCATGGTAGCAATTCCCGGTCGCGTTCCCACTTTCGCAGGGTAACAGCAGAAGCGAATGCTGACATCAACCACGACCACAGGACGAGCGAACCAGCCTGTCCGCCCCATAAAGCAGTCATTTTCAGATAAACCGGCATGTCGTTGCTTGTCACCGAATAGACATATTGGAGTTCATAGTGCCCCGTCACCAGCAAGGTTGTAAGTGCCACCACTGCCACTGTGATTAGGGGAAAGGTAATAAGCATGGCAAGCCGGGCGGTTTCTATCCACCGGTCAGACTTGCTGAAATATCCTGCGACTGCAGCACCGACACTGAAAAGTGCCAGCAGGAATGTCAGCACAAAAACGCCATACCCGAATTGTGCAAGCATGAAGGCTCCTAGGGAATTTTTAGTAAGCAGGCTGGTGACGAAACTGCTTCTTGCTCGAATCTATAAATTTTTACTTGGAGGGGAGGAAACGCTGTAATAGATAAACTTGCTAAGGTATATCCGGTACTCAAGAAATCCATGATCCAATCTTCCTAATTACCGTTGCTTACTTGGCTGGGGACGGCCTCCTGGTATTTGGTGGGGCACTTGAGTAAAAGTTCATCCGCGTGAAAAATACCATCCTCGCCCAAATGACCCGTGATGATCGCCTGGGCTTCGTCACGCAGTAAGTCGGGTTTTGGGCCATTATAGACAATGGTTAATCTCGTTCGTATTGGGTCAGTGACCGCGGTGTGCAGCACGGCAGCCAGCCCACCACCCATTTCGATGGCTGCATTGTCGCCAGGGACATGTGCTATATCAAAAGTCAAATTCATCGTCTTTGGATCGTATGAAATGGTAGTTCCAACTACTGCACCAGAAATTCTAAGGCTGCGTCCAACCAACGCATTGCCTTTCGATTTTAATTCATTCACTGTCATGAAATACTCAGCGTTCGCTTGCGTGGCTGAAACGATTAAATAGATGATAGCTGCCAGGATGAGAACGCCGCCAATAATGAATTTCCCGCGACCCTGCAAACCCGATTTTAGGGAATTCTGCATTTCATACCTCCAAATTTTCTGCTCTCAGGCTCCAAAGTAATTGTACATATGTAGATTAACGCAAGGTTAGAATGAGCAAAAAATAAATCATGATTAATGTAATTGAACTAAACCGGTGCGAATGGCGAACTTCACCAGTTCGGTGCGGGAATGCATGTTGAGTTTATGCATAATTCGTTCTCGATGGCGGGCAATGGTTTTGGGACTGAGTTCTAGTTGCTGCCCAATCAGCTGGTTATTGGACCCTTGCGCAACAAGTTCCAGTACTTGTCGCTCGCGCAGGCTGAGTACGTCCAACCCAACCAGGTGCATTTCGTCTCCATCTGTTTGGACTGATGGTTGAGTCAGCGATGACTGGCGCGCCAGGCGTTGGTAATCTTCCAGCAGCCAGCGCGCCAAAGCCGGCTGGAGAAAAACATTTCCAGCGGAAATCGCGTGGATCGCCGCTATGAGGTCATCTCCTGCAGCCTGTTTCGTTATATATCCTGAAGCCCCCGCTGCTAGCATTTGCATGAAATATTGTTTATCATCGTGAACGGTTAAAGCCAGGACCAGGCATTCCGGACACAAAACGCGCAATCGCCGGGTGGCCTCCAATCCATCCACTCCCGGCATGGTGATATCCATCAGGATAACATCGGGACGGGCAGTCATAGCCCGGGCGACGGCTTCTTCCCCATTACTGGCTTCCGCCACAACCTCGAAATCTTCCTGGGTTTGTAGGAAATTTTTTAATCCGACTCGTACCACCTCATGATCGTCCACGAGCATTAGTCTGATTTTTTTCATACTTAGATTATTCCTTTGCGAAAATGATTAAGGGAGGATGTCAAAGACAGGGACAGCGACTTCGACAATTGTTCCAACCCCCGGTTTCGATTCGATACTTAGTTGTCCGCCGACTGATTCAACCCGCTCCCGCATTCCAGCCAGGCCCCAGCCGCGCGGAGGCACGAATGACTGCACGGGGTTAAAACCGGTGCCAGAATCTTCTACCTTCAAGGTGATCTCCTGGGGTTTGTAATCCAATGAAATTCGTGCTCGCCCCACTTGTGCATGACGCACGACATTGTGTAACGCTTCCTGTGCCACTCGAAAGAGGACGGTTTCAATTATGGGATCGAGCCGGCGTGCTCTTCCGTGAATGTTGATGATCACTTCCAACCCGGCTGATACGCTGTCGTCCTTGAGGTATTCCAGGGCTGGGATCAGACCCAGGTCATCCAGTTGCGCCGGACGAAGGTCGTGGACCAATCGATAGAGTCCCTGTGACATTTGTTTGCTAAGCCCCTGCAACCTGTCAACCAGGTTTTTTACTTCTTCACGGTCACAAATTACGGTTTTTAAAGTTGCCAGGTCAAGGGAAAATGCTGTCAGGACCTGGGACGTTTCATCATGTAGCTCCCGGGCAATGCGCGATCGTTCCTCTTCCTGTGCCCGGACGGTGTGTCGCAACAATTCGCGTCGTAGTGCTTCCCGCTTGGTTAACTCCTCCTGGATACGTTCCAGTGCCTCCAGGCGGGCCTGTTGAACAGCGAGTAATTGCTGTTGCCTATCCTTTTCTACGATTTGTGTGGCACGCAGCAAGCTGAGCGTAATAACCACGGCTAAAAGAGCCCTTACCACCTGGATTGGAAAACCAGCAAAAGTCTGAAATCCAGTCGAGTTCAGGATCCGGGCCGGGAACATGTCGATCGCGGGGACAAATAACTGTGTCAGTCCGTAAAGTCCGAACCCGATCGCCGCCCAGGTAAGGAAAACCATCACTCGCCTTCGCCCGGCAGTGAGCGCGCTGAGCCCTTCGGCCCTCAGGGCTAGCGCGGCCAGGACTGCTCCGGGAACTGCCAGAAGATAACGGCTCATTACATCGTAAAGGTTTACCAGTAGGGTTGTGCCGATGCGGTAAGTAAATACTGCACTGGCCAGGATTCCAAGTGCATACACCGTCAGCGCACCCCAAACGAAATAGGTGGAAATCCCAGGTTTCTTGGTGTGTGCACGGAGGGTTTCTATCCCATATACTAAAAGGCTGCAAAACGATGCAACCAGCAGCCCCAGCCGTACCCAGAGCAGCCAGGGGGGTAACTGTATTCCCCCTAAAACAGGTTGCAGGATATATGAATCAAGCCACTCATGGACCCCATGGATCATCCCAAATGCTGCCAGTGGACGAAGCAGGCGCGCCTCTGTCAGGGCAGGGGAACGCTCTGATTCAAGCGCCAGGGTGAGCCCCATGCCAAAGAATGCGAGACCATAGGCAAAATAGACCACCAGCAAGACCAGATTGATTGATTGACCAGACATGTTTCCTTGTATATTGGGTATTTTACACCAATATCAATTATTCATTTGTGCATAATATCACGGATAGATAGTGACAATAGTCACGATAGTTTGTCTCATATTTCACTTGATTTTAACCATCGTTGGGGTTATAAACCCAACAATTGGTATAAAAACCCCAACTGATATTGGGGTATTGATTCAAAATCTTGATCCATGATTGGTTGGACGATTTCACAATAAGTAATACGTCAGGCTTTTCCTGATTAATTATATAAAAAAAAAGTCAGTTGCTTCTGAGGGAGAAAATGTCTCCATCTTTCACAACTGGCTCGAAATCAGGCAAATTAAGATAAGCCGTCACGCCTTTTCTTTGGACTCAAACCATATAGGTTGCCATTATCAATTTTTCTTGCAGGAGAAAGCCATGCGTTTGATAAAAAATAACCACCGCTTGAAACTTCTGATCCTGGCTTTCGGATTTGGGCTGGTGGTATTTGCCCTGGGTGGATTTGTCAGACCTGTGGGAGCATCTTCGGTTCCAGCGCCCATTCAAAATCCTGCTCAGGCGCCGATCGAATCACCAGACAACGCATCCTGTCGGGTCTGTCATGGTCAACCGGGGTTGACAACAACTCTCCCCAGCGGGGAAGTCCTCTCCTTGACCATTGACTCGAGCCATTTTGCTGAATCAGCCCACAATGATATTTTCTGCACCGATTGCCATACCAACATCAGCTCCTTCCCACACCCTGATTTACAGGCTCAAACCTTGCGTGACTTTTCTTTGCAAATGTATCCCATCTGCCAAAAATGTCACGAGGATCAATATAATAAAACTCTGGACTCAGTTCATATGCAGGCTGTTGCAGCGGGGAACACCAATGCAGCCATTTGCACCGATTGTCATAACCCGCATTCACAGCCGGTGATCACGGATTCAACTGGCGTTCTCCTGCCTGCAGCCCGTTTGAGCATTCCCGAAATATGCGCACGTTGTCACAGTGCAATCTATGATGACTATATACAAAGCGTACACGGAGCTGCGCTGACCCAGCAGGGCAATACCGATGTCCCCACCTGTATCGACTGTCACGGTGTACATAATATTGTTAATCCAACGACTACTGCGTTCCGGCTGCAGTCCCCTCAAATATGCGCTAAATGCCATACCAATCCTGCCATCATGAATAAATATGGTATTTCTACTCAGGTATTAAACACCTATGTCGCGGATTTCCATGGCACCACGGTAACTTTGTTTGAGAAACAATCCCCGGATCAGGCTACCAACAAGCCGGTTTGTTTCGACTGCCATGGAGTCCATGATATCAAGCGCGTGGATGATCCGGTTTATGGCCTTCAAATGAAACAAAACCTTCTTCTGGCATGTCAGCGTTGTCATCCGGATGCCAACCTCAACTTTCCAGATGCCTGGATGAGTCATTACATTCCCAGCCCGTCCCATTTCCCGGTCGTCTACTACGTGAATCTGTTCTATAAATTCTTCATTCCCGGAGTGATCGGTTCAATGGGTATTTATGTGATCAGCGACATTGTCCGGCGATTGCTCAACCGCAGCAGAGGAGTAAAACACGTATGAGCGAAATGAAGGTCGTCAAGAAACAAACTCTATCAAAGAAAAAACCGCTGCGCATTTACAATCGCTTCCATTGGACTCGGCGAATTGAACATGCATTGCTATTAACCACGTTCACAATGCTGGGAATTACTGGTCTCCCGCAGAAATTTTCCACCGCAGGATGGGCACAGGCATTGATCGGTTTCTTTGGCGGTATCGAGACCACTCGTTTAATTCACCATATCTTTGCCATTGTCATAATGTTGCTGGCCGTTTACCACATTGTGGATATCGGTTACCAGATTTTCGTCAAGCGCACGCGTTTAAGCATGCTTCCCGGCATCCAGGACGTTAAGGATGCCTGGCAGGCATTCATTTTCAACTTGGGCTTTACCAAAAAACGACCGCAGATGGGACGCTATACCTTCGAAGAAAAGGCGGAGTACTGGGCCTTAATTTGGGGAATCGTGATCATGGGCATTACCGGTTTCATGATGTGGAATCCCATCACCACCGCCAAGTTATTGCCCGGGGAAATTATTCCGGCTTCAAAGGCCGCCCATGGCGGGGAAGCCCTTCTGGCTGTCATGGCGATCGTAGTCTGGCATATGTACGGTGTTCACCTGAAGCGGTTCAATAAAGCCATGTTTACTGGGAAACAAACCGAAGATGAAATGCTCCATGAACATCCGCTTGAATTGGCCGACATCAAGGCTGGGATTGCAGAACGCCCCGTGGATCCTAAAACTTTGCGCAAACGCAAGACGATCTATTATCCGGTCGCTGGCGTTCTGGCGGGTGCCATGCTTTTTGGAATATACGGGTTTATTGGCGGTGAAAAGACTGCTATTACCACCGTGTTGCCAATCTCAAACCCCGTGCCGATTTACGTCCCACAGACCCCTACGCCCATCCCAACCTCAAATGCCTCTCCCATTCCTGTCGGGTCATTAACATGGGATGCTTCCATTGGGACAATATTCCAGTCCAGGTGCTCCTTGTGCCATGGGGATACTCTGGCCACCAACGGGCTATCCTTTGCCACCTATGCAGATGCCATGCGGGGCGCCACTGATGGCGCTGTGATTGTTCCGGGAGATACTGCCATCAGCAAGCTCGTGGTCGTTCAATCTGCCGGTGGTCATCCTGGCCAATTAAACATTGACGAATTGGCTGCAGTAAAAAATTGGATAAATGCTGGGGCAATTGAGAAATAGGATTTCAAAATAGGAGTTAAAATTGGTCAGGTAATATTTGTGTTTCCCAGGCCTTTTATTTTTTTGGAGGAGTAAATGAAGAGATTTCTAAGATGGGCGAAGCATTTTTTTTTCCCACCTGCTAGCACCCCGTTTTTCATCCGCGCTCTCCCATATATAATATTGGGAATTATGTCCATTGCCGTGCTGATTGGGGGGATTTACACATGGGATTACACCAACTCACCTGGCTTCTGTGGCACTACCTGCCAT
>JBGOZL010000043.1:0-8929 GCA_041480185.1 Anaerolineae bacterium | reverse complement strand
GGCACGCTGCTCCTTTTTTAAGACTGTAATTGCCTGCTCGATTAATACATCATCACTGCCTTCGTCCGCCGCATCGCTAAGCATAGACTCCCACGGCGGACGAACATCCTTTTGGGGCATAGTCTTTTGCCAATGGGAAATGACGCGTTCAATTTCCTGGTCGGTAACCAAGACACCCTGAGCGCGTACCGGGTTGCCGACCTCCGGATTCAGGAAGAGCATATCGCCGCGCCCGAGCAAAGTCTCTGCCCCAGGCAAGTCCAGAATAACACGTGAATCCACCCCAGAAGCGACAGAAAATGCGAGCCGTGCTGGGAAATTAGCCTTTATGAGACCAGTCACAATATCCGTACTGGGACGCTGAGTGGCAACCACCAGATGAATTCCGGTGGCGCGTGCCATTTGCGCCAGACGAACCAGATTGTGTTCGGTTTGATCGGGAGCTGACATCATCAAGTCAGCCATCTCGTCTATCAATACAACAATGCGGGGTAACGTCTGCACTTCCTTGCGACGGTGGATTTGCCGATTATAAGCATCAACATCTCTCGCCTTTGCGGCCTCTAACAACTTATATCGGTGCTCCATTTCCACCACGACCCAACGCAAAACGCCCAAGATGCGCTGGATATCCGTCTCAACTTTGCCATATAAATGAGGAAGACCATTAAACCGAATCAACTCGACCATTTTTGAGTCGATCATAACCAAACGCAAGTCTTCAGGGGCATTATTCATAGCGAGGCACACCGCCAGTGCTGCGATACAAACTGATTTTCCCGAACCAGTTGTACCGGCGATGAGCAAATGCGGCATCCTGGCCAAGTCAGCTACGAGTGGATTACCAGAGACATCTCTCCCTAGCGCAATCGTTAGGGGTGAACCTACTTTGTAAAATGCCTCAGTCTCCAACAATGGACGCAGTCGCACCACGGAAGAACGTGGGTTCGGTACTTCGATACCCACATAGCCACGCCCTGGGACGGGTGCTTCTATACGCAAGCGTTCGGCTGAGAGGGAAAGTGCGAGATCCTTTTGAAGGCTGGCTATCTGGGCGACTCGGACTTTCAACTGTTGAGCGTCCTCTTCCGTGCCTTTTTTAATGAAGCCTGGTTGAACAGCAAACTGCGTGACCGTTGGTCCAATGCGAAAACCAACCACTTTGGCGGGGATCCCAAACTCTGATAAGGATTTTTCAATTTGGCCCGCTGTTTGATTAATTGTCCGTTCGTCTGGCCGGGCAATTTGCTCACCCAGCAGTACATTGAGTGGAGGTAAACGTTCTCCGCGGCGAGGAAGCGAGGTGGGGCGGTTATCCTGGTTTTCTGGAATTTTGAATGACTTGCGAAATTCCGGGGGCAGTTTCTTTGCTGGTTTCCGGGTGCCGTTTACAATTCCTTCAGCAGGTTTATCCAGCGGAAGAGGGGAAACGACCGGAATTTCTGGCATTGCAACACCCGCACCATGCATAAGAGAGTCACCCGATTGTTTTACCAACCAAACTTCGAGGGGATGCCAAAAGCGAAATGCGGTCAACAATGCCAAACCCCAACACACAAAGACGACCACTCCGCCCCAGATTGGACCGATGAATCGAACAAAAAGTATAGAAAGACCCCAGCCAATTTGCCCGCCCCACAAAGTCCCTTGAGTTAATCGGTTGCCACTCAGAACTGAGAGTATCGCCAGCGATAAAAAAGCAGCAAATTCCGCACCAATCACCTGTCCCCAGTGCACTTTCATCGGATGGCGACTGCGACGAAATGCTAACAAGCCCATAGCTCCTGCTGCAAGAATAACCAAAATGCTGCCCCATCCAAGCCAATTTCCAAGAAGGGTCACCCATAATTCAAGTAACCTGCCCTTTGATAAACCTATAATCCCAACAAGGGTCATCAAAGCAAAGGCCAATAGCAGAACCCCGAGGATATCCCAAAGGAAACGCCCGAAGTGGGTCTCAAGCCGAGCCAGGCGATCCACCCAATCTGCAGGGCGGGTTGTTTTGGATTGGATTTCTCCAGATTGGGGTTGGGATTTTCTGGAAGCAGTTGGCATATCAGTTGATCTTCATGCTTAAACCAAGGCGCTGGCGGGAGGATTCCACCTGAAGAACCCTCACCTGCACGCTCTGTCCAGGGACCAGTACGTCTTTCATCGTTTTGTCGGGAGGAAGTGGAATTTCCGAAGAGTGAATCAACCCTTCGAGGCCTTCTTCCAAGCGAGCAAAGGCACCAAAGGATGCCAAAGCTGTAATAACCGCAGGGAAAATCGCGTTCACCGGATATCTTTCCTGGGCGGTTTCCCAAGGATTTGGCAATAGCCGTTTCAAGCTCAGTGCAATCCGACAGCGTTCAGGTGACACTTCCATCACCTGGACTTCAACTTGCTGTCCAACGTGACACACTTGATCAGGGTGAGCAACCCGTCCCCAGGAAAGTTCGGAAATATGTATGAGGCCTTCAACGCCACCCAAATCCACAAACACCCCGAACTCCGTAATATTGGTCACCTCTCCGGAAATATGCTGACCGGGCTGGATGGCGCTAAACAGCGCCGGGCGCTTGCCAGCTTCCGCACGCGCGGCCCGTTCCGAAAAAACCATGCGGGCTTCTTCAGGGACGCACTCGATTACTTTGAGTCGTAACTTACGACCGACATAAACAGCCAGGCAATCTTCGCGACGTTCTTCATTTTGCAGGATAGGCAAATCAAGCAGATGAGAACAGGGGACAAAACCAGTTAATTCTTCCCCTTCGACCAGTAAGCCTCCTCGGTTGTATCCTGTGACAGATAGTTCGATAATTCCATCCTGCTGATAAAGGGACATGGCTCGCACCCAGTCAACAGAGGGTTTTATAGGTTCCTCCACCATGGGCGGTTTAGCGATTGTTTGTATTGTCCGGCTTTCTTCCTCCGCCAAGACGGACGCCCACCACCCATCATCATAAATCGGGGCATCCTTTTCAGATAATTGATCATGAACCATCACCTTGTCCTACCTCCTTCCCATAATCCCTTTCCTGAGTCTGGCGCTCCATTTCGAGGATCACACGCGCCACTTCTTCGATCGCAACCCTTTGTTTGCGATATAAATCTGCTTCGGACATTGCCAGGCGAGTCGCTACTTCACGGACCTTACGACCTTCAACGAACTTCATTTCAAGGATATTATATAAAATCCATTCGCCTGTGAAACGTCGTTCTCCCTCCGGACGGACATTATCCATTGCCTGACGCAGGATGGACCGCAAAGCATTCGCAGAATTATCGTTGTGGTCATTCAAAGCCAGTTGGACAATCTGAAGATTAAGAAGCGGATTTTGGGTTAGTTTCGGACCTCCCCAGTAATGTGTGAGGGCATCCCGCACCCATTCCGCCATATCTGATTCAGGAGGTAATGTTTCCTCAAGCAAGTTAGCCTTGCTGTCATAACGGCCCACCGCACGCAAGCGCTGGAACATATCAACCTGGGGACGGAGATCTTCCAAAGATCGAAAGACACTTTTTTGCAGACGACGGTCCTGCAGAGCCAAAGAAGCTCGCCGGATGAGAAGTTTGAGAGCCTGACGTTGCTCATTTAGAATGTCCCGGTCGGGGAGACGCACTGCTCCCAGCAAACCGAGCAGGGATGGTTCGCCTTCAACTGTTTCTGGTGGTTGATGAAGCGGGAACAACCAATAATCCCCCCAGATATATTCGTCGCCATTCCCATTCCCGTTATGAGTGACCACCTGCAAAGCTTCGGAAAGATTGGATTCTTTTAGCAGGGGCAAATTTCTCGATGAGACAACCATTGAGAGCTGATCCCCATCCAAGGCAGCTACAAAGGCTGCAGGTGACTGCAAATGGTCACGTACAGCTGCGAGGACAGATTCCAGAAATTGACGCAAATCATTTTGTGTAATCAGACGCTCTTCAAAGTTTTGTAAAAGGGCTAAATCGGATCGATCCCGCCCAAAAAAGATCAATCGTTCCCAAAGCGGAGCGACCAATGTAATGGTATGTTCCATCAGCAAGACAGTTGTAACCATGGCGGCTGGTACAGCGCCGGAATAAACTGTCCCAAACATTTCACCAACGCGGCGGACAATGGTCATCACTCCAAGCGCTGCGGAGGCGGTAACCGGCCCGCGCATGATCCACTTGAACAGCCTGCTCTTTACCACCCGGTCAGGCCAAGAAACGCCGAAGAAGGCCACCGCATAAGCCATCAAAATAATCAACGCACCTACCAGCAGGTTACTTACCAATGCCGTTCCCCAGAACAAATAAGGGTGGTTTTCCGCTAGAACCGAACCATAAAGAAGATATGGGAAGGAGCCCAAAGCTGGGGCGGTGGCACCTGCCAAAAGGTAAACCATGCGGCGACGACCCGAGCGGGTCAATGTATGGCTGTACGCACGCCCAAAATTTACCCAGGCGAGGACCATCGTAATCACATAATAAGCTGTAAAAACCTCAGTCCAGATGGTGCGCTGTAAATGGGGAGCCGGCTGGCCTGTCAATACCATTGGACCCAGCAGATAGCCTAATCCCAACAGGAGAAGAAATAATGTAGAGACAAGGTACATTGCCCGGACGGCTATACGCCTGCGTCCATGGGAAGGCCGACCAGTTGTGACCAAAATTGCATCAGACATATGCAAATAAGCGGGAGGCAAAAATATAATCCCCAACCACTCCAAGCGCAGGAATAGAACAATCATGTCAGGAGATGTGGCTGAACTCTCCAACGCTTCTGAAGTAAATACGACCACAACACATAAAAGGATGATCGCGAATGATCGTGCGACACGGTCACGCAAATTGAAAGATAGTGCATATAAAAATAACGAAAAGGCCGTGATGGCGATCCCGGCTGTGAGAATATCATTGATTGTTCTTATCCCCACCAACAAATCCTGAAACCAACCGTTAAACATGCATACCTTCCGAAAAATTACCGAATGGACCGCCCGAAGAACAGCGCAATATCCTGTGTTTCGTAATACTGGTCATTATACCCGCAGAACTCATATCCCAGTTTTTGTGCAAGGCGCACGGCTGGATTATTTTTTGATGGCATTTCGAGCATGGCGTGGTGGTTTTTACGATCCACTCCCCAGGATTGAGCCGCCAACACCAGTGTACTAGCAATCCCCTGGCGGCGAAAACGCGGAGAGACAACCACGTCGAGTAGCCAGGCAGTGTTCGGGAGGATGGAATCGGTAGTGCGAACATATCCCGCCGTCTGCTTTCCAATTACAGCCACCAGAACCCCCGACCGGCGGTTCCAGGTTTCGGATAAACCTCTAACTAGCCGAGGGTACAGGACCGCTATCGATCGGGGCAAGCGAATCTCCCGAAAAATGGCACCCATCTGACCTTCTTCATGTTGCACATCCATTTGCCAGACATATTCGGTCTGGCAGGTATGATCGATTGCCATAAGCGCGGATAAATCACCGGCAACTGCGGAGCGTATTTGAACTTCGGTCATGTGTCACCTCATGGGGATGCTACTCGCAATGGGACAATGCAAGGCGGGAGAGAATTGCCTTGATTATCTATGACTACCAAGCGAAGGTTGTAATCGCCTGGAGTAACCTCGCTGGTATCCCAGTTTCCCAAAGAGGAATTCTGAGTTATTTTCCGATCCGCTCCAATAGTTGACCAAATGTCTGATCCATATGGGGAAAATTCAAACTTAAAAAATCCGAAATTAGGAATGTCAGCCGTTCCAAACAATTCAACCTGACCTTTAACGATAGCTCCTGGCTTTGGAGAGGTGATCATAATTTGCCCAGGAATACATCCTGCTGTTTGAGGAGTTGGAGTAGAAAAAGGGGTAATAACACCAATGGTTGCCAGTAACTCCGGAGGAATTGTACTAGTGGTCGTTATCAAAGGATTCAGAGTGGGAGTGACGAGGAGGGAAAAGGCCGGCATGTTCGGTGCTAGAAAAACGATTAAAACCAATTCCGCCACACCCAAAAAGACAACCAGTGAAACAGTGGCGACAGCCTGGCTTGTATGCCGGTGGGCTGTTTCACGTTCCAACCCAAACAAGGATCCACTCATCTCACGCCGGGCTCTGGCGAGGCTGCGGATCGAAAAAATCAAGCCTAGGATAAGGAGGAGGAAGATAAGGATTGCATAATTTTTAAAAAATTGCAGAATAATTGTCATCCCACCCGCTAAAGTACTCGCAAAACGCCTCGAATAATCGTGTCCAACTTGGGGACAATCAACCGACCGGATGCAAGAACTTCCTCATGCAGAGTAACAGTGTTCCCGTCCAGATTGGCTTTATTACTGATCCCCGAGAACCCCAGAACCCGAGTGCCACCATGCCGCGCAACGATCACCTCTGAGACAGTCGACATTCCAACCGCGTCAGCTCCAGCGATACGCAAAAAGCGTAAATCTGCAGGAGATTCAAAAGACGGACCGCTTAGCCCGGCATAGATGCCCTCGCGGAGAATTATATTATTTTCCTTGGCAACCTTACGTGCAAAGGTGCACAATTGACGGTCATAAGATTGACTCATATCAGGGAAGCGCGGCCCGAAATCATCCAAATTTGGCCCAATAAGCGGATTCAATCCAGACATTCCAGCTAGATTTAAGTTATCTGTGATTAACATCAGATCGCCGGGGACAAAATCTGGATGAATGGCTCCCGCAGCGTTGGTTACAACTAATATTTCTATTCCCAGCCGCTGCATGACCCTGACAGGAAGAGTGACCTGCTGCATGGAGTATCCTTCGTAATAATGAATACGTCCTTGCATCGCCATAACCGGTTGGCCTTCCAAATCACCAATCACCAGCTGCCCGGTATGACCCATTACGGTGGAAACAGGCCAATCCGGTAATTCATGATAAGGAATGACTGTAGGGTTTTGAATCGCTCCTGCCACTCCACCCAAACCCGTGCCTAATATTAATCCGATGCGCGGCTTTAAAGTAATTATTGACCGTATCCTTTGGGCTACGCGGTCAATCAGCTCCACCGTTAATTGCATTTCAATTCTCCTAATGACCCGAATTTACCATTTCCGATAGAATTATATCTTAACTCACTCCATGGAAAGTTATTTAAGAATCGTCATTACGATTCGAATAATAAAAAGGATGTTCAGCCAGCGACCTCTGCCAAACATCCTGCAAACTTTGCCCAATTCCGAGAAATTTATATGAACTTGAATAACCAAGCACTTGGGAGTTGGTTATTTTCCTGGAAGTTAATGCAAAACAGACCTGAAAGCAGCAACGGTTTGTTCCACTCCAGAATCAGTTATCCAATAATGTAAAACAAGTCGAAAACTACGCAGACCTGTATCACCGACCAAGATCCCAAGTCTCTTCAGTTTCTCAACAATTTCGCTTGCGTTCGAATTTACTTCCGGGCTCAAGGACAAAAAGACCATATTCGTCGCTGGTATTTCCTGATCAAGGACGAGACCTGGAACCTGCCTTAAACCAAGGGCTAAATTCCGAGCCCGAACATGATCTTCCGAAAGCCGCTCGATCATCGTCTCTAGGGCGACAACTCCAGCTGCAGCCAGAATCCCAGCCTGTCGCATCCCTCCGCCCAGCATCTTTCGAAGACGGAGAGCCTTTCGGATGTACTCCTTCGACCCACACAACACTGACCCAACCGGCGCGCACAACCCTTTACTCAGACAGAATGTAACCGAATCAGCCGGGGCAGCTAATTCCTTAGCATCAATCTTCTGAGCAATAGCGGCGTTGAATATCCTAGCGCCATCCAAATGGACAGATACCCCGCGTGCATGAGCAAATTTACTCACCCTTTTTATATATTTAGGGACTTGGTAGGTACCACCACAGCGGTTATGGCTATTCTCAAGACAGATCAACCGGGTAATTGGGTCGTGTGGGTCATCAGGGCGGATAGCGCGTTCGATATCTTCCAGCGCCAATGAGCCATCGGGCTGGTTGGGTAATTGACATGAATGGACGCCACCTAAAACAGAAATCCCGCCTGCCTCATACAAAAATGTGTGGGCTTTGTTGCCTACAACCACCTCATCGCCGCGCTGGCAGTGAGCCAAAACCCCAACTAGATTCCCCATTGTCCCGGAGGCAACGAACAAGCTACTTTCCTTGCCCATCATCCCAGCTGCCATTTCCTGCAAACGGTTGACTGTAGGATCTTCGCCATAAACGTCATCGCCGACTTCCGCGTTTGCCATGGCCTCACGCATGGCAGGTGTAGGCTTCGTTACAGTATCAGAACGGAGATCAACGAATTCCATAATTTACTCCTATTTTTGCCGTAAATTGTCGAGTACTCTTTGTAAATCCTCTGGAAGAGAAGCTTCAAAAATCCGGGCTGTCTTTTCCATGGGAAGAATAATTTTTAATCTATATGCGTGCAAAAAATGCCTCTCCAAGGCAACCGTCGGTTTTCTCTTTCCATAAACAATATCCCCAACGACCGGGCAGTGCAAGAATGCCATGTGCACACGGATCTGATGCGTCCGACCGGTCAGGGGATGGATTTCGAGCAAAGTATGGGCAGCGAAATTTTCCAGCGTGCGATATTCGCTTATAGCCTCGCGACCCTTATCCAACGGAACAACCGCCATAAGTTTGCGATGGGTCGTATTTCGTCCAATCGGGGCTTCCACGCGACCGGCAGGTGTTGGCGACTTGCCATCTACCAGTGCAAGGTAGATCTTTTCGACCTTGCGGGATTTGAACTGCTCCTGAAGCCATTGGTGGGACCGGTCGTTTTTTGCAATCACAATCAGACCAGAAGTATCCTTGTCGAGCCGGTGAACAATCCCCGGTCGCTCCTCCCCTCCAATACCTTCAAGATCAGGAATATATCCAAGGACGGCATGGACAAGGGTTCCCTGGGCATGCCCCGGAGAAGGATGAACCACTATGCCAGCCGGTTTGTTCAACACCACCAAAT
>JBGOZL010000042.1:0-8946 GCA_041480185.1 Anaerolineae bacterium | reverse complement strand
GGCTCCTGACCGCCTTCTCGCGCACATCAGCTTCGAAGGCCTCGGGCGTCACGATGCCGCGCTCGAAGAGTTCCTTGCGCATGCGCGCCCGGATGCGGTTGCGCAGGATCGGGTACTGGCGCAGGGTGAGGTAAATATCCAGGATGGGGTCGGACGAGTGGGCGGAGGAGGGGGTGGAGGTTGGCATGGGCTTGGGTTAAATAAAGGTAGGGACACAAACCGATGTGCCCCTACCGTGAGGTCTAAACTATTAACCGAGGTGCATCGGCATGATCACGTGCAGGAAGTTATCGTCTCCCACCGGGCGCACCACCCCCGGGGCGTTCGGGGCGGAGGTCTCCAGCGCCACGTTGGGTGACTTGACCACTTCCAGCACCTCACGCAAATACTTGACGTTGAAGGCGATCAGCAGCCCCACACCGTCGATCGTGGCTGCTACCACCGTCTCGTTCGAGCCGGTCTCTTCGGACTGGGCGGAGATTTCCACCGAGCCGGGTTCCAGTTCGCCCGACGATTTGATGTTGAAGCGCGCCACGTTCGAGCCTTCACGGGCGAAAATCTCGGCCTGTTTGCAGGCTTTGAGCAACGCTGGCGTGGAGAGGATGGTGCGGCTCTTGTAAGCGCGCGGGATGATCTGCTGGTAATCGGGGAAGTTGCCGTCGATGAGCTGCGAGACCACTTCGCAGTCCTTCATGCGGAAGACCACCTGCCCGCGGCCCTTGGGCATGACCATCGAGATCATTTCGTTGCCGTCGCTGGCCACCCTGGCCAGTTCGCCCAACGCCCTGGCCGGGATGATGGCTGTGAACGGCTGCGAGGCCGGCTGCGAGAGGGTTCCTTTCCGTACTGACAATCTGAATCCATCCGCGGAGGCCATGGTGATCGAATCCTTGTCCACTGCCACCAGCACGCCCATCAGCACCGGGCGGGCTTCGTCCGACGAGGCGGCGAAGACCACCTGGGAGATCATGTCCTTGAAATCAGCCACGTTCAGCAGGATGGCGCCGTCCATGTCGGGGACGGGCAGGGGCGGGAACTCCTGGGCGTCGATGCACTTGATGTCGGTCGTCGAAGTTCCGCAGCGCAGGTTGAGGGTCTGGGTGGTGGAGTTCAGGCTCAGGTTCACCTGCTCAGGCGGCAGGGTGCTTACCAAGTCTGCGAAGGTGCGCGCCGGTACGGTGGTGGAGCCCTCCTCTTCGATCTTGGCACCGATCCAGCAGGTGATGCCCAGTTCCAGGTTGGTCGCCGACAGGCGCAGGCGGCCTTCATCACTTGCGATCAGGACGTTCGAAAGCACCGGCAGCGTGCTGCGCGGCGAAACCGCACGCGAGACCGTGCTCAATCCACGAGCCAGATTATCTTGCAAGACGGCAACTTTCATTTCTCAGTCCTCTCCTTCTTTGCAGTAGTAACGACATTCCCATAAGGGTGCCATACAAAGTCGTTACTGACCAACTAAAGTATATCCTGAGACTGTCAAAGTGAAAAGACACTAACGGAATAACAAGGATGCCACCAGGCTCGCCAGCAGCCCCACAGCCTCCAGGGCAAACAGCCCGGCGAGCGCGTACATGAAGATCATCCAGCCTGGGACGGCGGTCTTCTGGCGGATGTCCTGCCCCTCGGCCAGCTGGCGCAGAGCCAGGGCGGCCTGTTTCAGGTCAGCCTGGGCAACACCCGCCCACATCCAGCCCTCTGATGGAGACGGGACCACCAGGCGGCTGCCGGTATATCTCTTCAGCCACCTGCGCAGGCCCTCGGGTGGGTCGAGCGCTAATCCCGCAGGGAGGATGACTGCCTTGGGAGGAGTTCCGCTCCATGCGAGGGTTCCCGCGCTCCTTTCGGGGTATTCCCGGTTCTCGAACAGGAAACCAGGCAGATCCGTCTCTTTGGTACGTGCGTGGCCGGCGAGTTGGAGCATGGTGGGCAGGCGCGGAGTTTGCTTTTGGATGGCAGCCATCATGGCGGGGCCGAATGTCCCGTCTTCCATGTCGAAGACCAGCGTGGAGAAGGCGGCATGCTTTTCGGCTAGGGCGCGCCCAACAGAAGCCCCATCCCTGCCCAGGGTCCGCCCGTGGTAGACGCCCAGCAGAGCGAACAGGGCGAAGAGTTCCAGGTCCTTCAGCGTTCCGGATAATATGCTTCCGGTTCCGCCCCCCAGTAAGTTGTTGAGCAGCAGGTAAACCAGGCTGCCGGCCGCGATCATCCCGCCGATGACGCTGGCAAAGAGCGCCAGGTACAGGTAGCTTTTGCGGATGAGCGAACGCCGGGCGTGGTCACCGGCATCACCGGGCGAGAGAGCTTCAGCCTGCATCGGTCGCCAGGTCAGCAACCAGAGCGGGAGGCCCACGCCCAAGGTCGAGAGGGCTGCCGTAAGGCTGAGTCGCAAGGTCCCGCCCCAGGCCTGACCGCCGATGAGCGCATCCACCACGAATGCCAGCAGCATTCTCAAGCCAATGAAGGCGGCTCCCAGCCCAATGGCCGACAGTATGTAGGAATATAGCCGGCGCAGCCCCGAACGGCGCGGCGCGTCGGGCACCTCGGACATCGAGCGCCCCAGCCAGTTGCCATAATAGGCCCACACGCCCGCCAGCGGCACACCGATGGAGAGAGGTCCACTGATCTGCTGGATAAAAAGCTGCAGCGACATGCCCTCGCCCAGGATCTGGCGCAGGATCATATATAGGACGATACCGCTCGAGCTCAGGACGGTGATGACTCCCGCCAGCGACAGGGCGTAGAGCAGCCCCAGCCGGAGGAGCGACTCACGCTCCGCCGGTTCTGTGAGCGAAACTTGGACCGTGTTCCAGGCCCACACCCAGACCGGTGTGCCCACCAGGGTCAGTGCCAGGCCGTTGATGAAGTCTGCCCGCAGAAATTGGCCGAATGTGCTGGGCGGGACCTGCAGTACAAATAGCTGGATCTGCTGCACCCCGCCAACGGTCAACCCTAGTCCATAAAGCACCCACAGGTAGCGGGAGATGCGGCGGATGTTTGCAAAAGGCTCCTTAAGGGTAATCGATTTCCAGTCGGCACGCAGGACAGTGACGAAATAGGATGCAATCAAAACGTTCATGAGCAGTGCGATGAGATTGTCGCTCCAGGTCTGCTGGCTGCCGACCACTGCCGCCAGGCGGGTGAGGTGGTTGGCATCCAGGAAGAGACGGTTGACGACCGCCAGGAAACTCTGGATGGCAGGGATGAGCGTGGACAGCAGGACTGCGTACAGGAAAAAGGCACGCAAGCCGGAGGCATGCTCGTCCATATCCCATTGGGCGTCGTTCTGGGCCACCCGCCAGTGCAGCCAGAAGACCGGCAGACCCACCAGGATGAGCGCCAGCGCTCCCGCCAGCCGGGTAGCGCTTCCGCCGATGATGGAAGCGTTCAGGATGGACCGCAACAGGCTGATAAGCCCCCAAACGACCACTTCCAGGCTGATGAAAGTCACCGCATATATGTAAAGACGTCGAATGGTGCGCATGGGATCGCCTCCCTAGGGTTTTACCGGCACGAGGGTCGTTTGCGGCACCTGCCAGTCAAAGGACCAGTAAGGGTAGGGCATGTAACTGATCTTCCAGGCCCCGCCCTGCTGGAAGAGCGTGGCTGTATCGGTGGAACTCGAGCTTTGAGCAAAGGGTCCGAAGGATTCATAGAGGATGGTCAGGCCGACTGTGGCCTCATTGCTGCTGATGTATTGGACACTTCCAACCTGGAGAGCGTTTGTGGAAACATTCAACTGGTTCGTCAGGAATGCGCGCCGGAAGGCATCGTAGGTTGGTTTGCCGTCGTTATCGGCCAGGTAGGTGTAGGCGCGCTGGAAATCCTGTTTTTGCAGTGCCAGGACGTAATTGCGGACCATGTTATCCGGCGTATCGTCCGCGACGTAAACCTGGTTATCCTCGCGGATGAAGAACAACGCCAATGCGACGACGATCAGCACACCAATGAAGATCAGAATTCCCACCAGGAAGCGATCCTGTTTCATAGCTCACCTCCGAATATTTGATTAATTTTTCTTTGGAAGGGTCCTTCAGGCTGAACTTTGAACCCCAAGGAGAGTCCTAGCGCTAGTCCAAACGATAAGATACCTCCCCCAGTCGTATCCCGGCTGAAAGTCCTCGATGGTCGGCGCAGGCGGCTCATCGCTAGGACGGTCATGGCGACCAGATTGCCAGCTAACAGGCCCCGCCACATTTCAGCGGTCATTTGGATGATTGTATCTTTGTTCGAGGTTAGAAGCAAGCGACGGAGCTTTGGGAAATCACCTCAGCCTTTAAATTCCCTGAAAGCCCAGGCGTAATCCGGATCTTTCCCTTTGGTATACTTGACAAAACTCATTCAAGGAGAAAACCATGTCCACCCCTCCCCGCTGGGACCTGTCCAACGTCTACCCTTCGCTCGAATCCAGGGAATTTCAAACCGCCATCGCCACAGTCAAGAGCCATATTGACGGGCTGGAAAAGCTGTTCGCTGAAAAACTTGCCAGGACGAATGCCAAAACCCCGGTCAAGGATTTAGCGGGCGTGGTTGGCGATGCCATTAACCGCTTCAATGCCCTGTACGAATCCGCGGGTACCGTGCGCGCCTACATCCAATCTTTCGTCACCACCGATTCGCACAATACCCTGGCCATGAAAAAAATGTCCGAATTTCAAATGGTGGGCGTGCGGATGCAAAACCTCAGCAACCAGTTCCAGGCCTGGGTGGGCAAGATTGCCCCGGTACTTGAGAAGATCATCCTGGCCAACCCCACCGCCCAGGCACACGCCTTCTCGCTGCGCGATGCCGCCGAGCAAAGCAAGTACATGATGTCGCAGACGGAGGAAGCCCTGGCAGCCGACCTATCGCTTAGCGGCGCCAGCGCCTGGGGCAAACTGCAGGGGACCGTCACCTCGCAGTTGACCGTGGACTTCGAGCTGGATGGCAAAACCCAAACACTGCCCATGCCCGCCCTTATTAATCTGCATACGCACCCCGATGAGTCCGTGCGCCGCCGGGCGTATGAGGCCGAGATGTCAGCCTGGGAAACCGTTGAAGAGCCACTGGCAGCCTGCATGAATGGGGTGAAAGGGGCGGTTAACACCCTCAACCATCACCGCGGCCGCACCGATGCGCTGCATCCCGCCATTGACATGGCGCGAATAGACCGTCCAACCCTGGAAGCCATGCTGGGAGCCATGGAAGCTTCCTTCCCAATCTTCCGCAAATATTTAAAGGCCAAGGCCAAACGGTTTGGGAAGAAAAAGCTGGCATGGTGGGATATTTTCGCGCCGGTCGGCAAGGCAGAGAAGAAATATACGTTTGACGATGGGCGTGATTTCATTATCGACAACTTCGGGAAGTTCTCTCCCGAGCTGGCCGCCTTTGCCAAACACGCCTTCGATAAGCGCTGGATCGACGCTGAACAGCGCGAAGGCAAGCGCGGCGGCGCGTTCTGCATGGGGGTGCCCGGGGTCAAGGAGAGCCGTGTGTTATGCAACTTCGACGGCACCCTCGACCAGGTAAGCACCATTGCCCATGAACTCGGTCATGCGTTCCATAACGAGTGCGCCTACCAGGCCGGCAAGACCGAGATTCAGCAGGACACGCCCATGACACTGGCAGAGACCGCATCGATCATGTGTGAGACGGTCGTCATGGAAGCTGTCCTGGCGGAGACCACGGACCCGCAGGAACAGCTTACGATCGTCGAGACACAGTTAATCGGCGATACACAGGTGATCATGGATATCTATACGCGCTACCTGTTTGAAAAGGAAGTCTTCGAGCGTCGTGAAAAATCCGAGCTTTCCCCCGAGGACCTGTGCGACATCATGTTGGATGCCCAGAAAACAGTCTTTGGAGATGCCCTGGACGAGAAATACCTGCACAAATATATGTGGACCTGGAAACCGCATTATTACTATGCCGGGCTTTCTTTCTATAACTTCCCCTACGCTTTCGGTTTGCTATTTGGAGCGGGGCTATACGCCATTTACCGGCAGCGCGGGGCAGACTTTGTGCCTGATTACAAAAACCTGCTAGCCTCCACCGGTGAAGCTTCCGCTGCGGACCTGGCTGCCCGCTTCGGGATCGATATCCGCTTACACAAGTTCTGGGAAGACAGCCTGGGCGTGATTGCCAGGCGGATCGAAAGGTATTGCGAGCTGTAGACTTTGTCTCAAACCTGACAAGCCATCCGTATTGACCAATGCTCAGGGTTATTAAAAAGGAAGTCGCATGACAAATAAAACGAGTATTAAGTATCTACGTGATCCTGAAAATAATGAGCTAAAACATCTAGAGGCTGCATACCAGCTTTCAGGAAAATCTGTCCTGGAAATTGGCTGCGGCAATGGGTTCCTGACCAGGCAGTATGCCCATATCCCCCGCAGGGTTATCGGGATCGATCCGAATTCAGACGAACTCCACAAAGCCACCACCTCCCTGCCGGCTCCCCTTTCGAAGACGTTCTTAATCCAAGGCATGGGAGAAGCATTACCTTTCCCGTCCCAGACATTCAACCTGGTGATCTTTGCTTCATCCCTTTGATGAATTCCTGATGAGGGCATGGTTCATGCCCTGGAGGAAGCCTGGCGCGTTCTGGTCTCGCGCGGAATCCTAGTCGATCTTCGTCCTCTCTGTATCGATATTCCGTTGGAAATCCTTTCGCCCGCAGGGAGTGAATCGGCAGGGCTAGTGGACATGAGCCCGGATATTGATAAAGATATAGCTGCCGAGGCAGCCACCCAGGCTGTGGTCAGAGATGGATATTATAAAGAATTAAAGCGGGAAACCTTCGATTTTGCCTATTACTGGAACACGGTCAGAGAGTTTAAAGCAGATCTGGATGAACGATGGAAAGATGAGGTGATTCTCCCCGCCGATGTGCTAAAGCGCGCCCTGGCCATGTACAAAAAACTTGGGGATACAGCCCGCGTCCGAATCCGGATTCGTATGTTGCTGGCGAAGTTTGCGAAATTATGACGCCATATTCAAAAAACTCACCCCGATGCTAAACATCAGGGTGAGTAATATTTTTCCGTTTGGACTTTATATTTCTCTGTCAGGTACTAAGCCTTCTCCTTCGATTTGTCGCTTTCGGTGATGAAAATTTTAGGTTCCCGCAGGAGGGCACCCAGGAAGATGCTTAATACCATCATGGCGATGATCACAACCAGCGGTATGGTCAGCGAGCCTGTTTGCGGGGATTTGAAAGCGTCCATGGCAAAGATGAAGATGATCCCCGATATTTGACCCATCATAAGAAGCAACCCGTTCGAGGTGCCCTCAGGCGTGGGGTAAGTTACCTCCGCCCCATACTGGAACCCGATCGGGCCCGCGCTGAGCAGGAAGAAACCCATCGTGGCGGAGGCTGTGAGCAGGAGCCAATAGCTGGTTGCGTAGGCAATGCCGACCAATCCCAATGTAGCCCCCACCAGTGCCAATATGATAAACGGAACACGCTTGCGAATCCGGTCGGAGAAAGACGGAACCACCAACGCACCGACAATGCCTCCAATGATCATCAACCCGCCGACCGTCCCGGCTTGGGTGCTGGTGAAACCGCGTGGGGCGATGATGTTCTCGATCCAGGTGGTGACGGCATTGAATGCCCCCAACGCGACAAAGAAGATGACCAGAAGCAGGTTAAAGTTCCGCTGACGAAATATCTGTTTAAAACCGTCGAGGACCAGCGAGCGGACTTCCATCCCAGGAGGGCAGGGCGGAGTCGCTGGCCGCTCGCGGGCAAAGATGAAGAAGACCAGGGCAGCGACCACGGCAGCGATCCCGTAAGCGACCAACATGCCACCGATCTGGTAATGGATGGCCAGGATGGGGGTCAACGCCAGGCCCAGAAAGATGCCGACGTACATCGCCAGCGACCCAAGCCCGGAGGCGGTCGCCCGCTCGCGAACCGGGAACCAGCGCGCGGCAACCGTGGTGACGGCGTTCAGGATGAACGGCTGCCCGACCGCGATCCCGATCTGGGCAACCAGCACGAGGGTATAGCTGGAAGCGGTGAGACCGCGCATCAGACCGAAGAAGCCGGTGAGGGCAGCGCCGATCCCCACCCCAACTCGCAGACCGTACGTGTCAATCACCCACGAGGCCGGGATCGAGATGACGATATAGACGATCATGAAGATCATGGACAAAAGCCCGATGCTGAGGTCCGAAACGTTATAGAACTTGACCGCGTCGGTGGTGACGGAGGCGAATGTGATCCAGAGAAGCTGGTTGATCGCCACGATGAACATGAACACCACCAACATGACCCAGCGATAACCGTAGACCTTAAAGTTGTCTTCTTTCATGGTGAATAGACTCCTGCCAGTATGAAATAATGAATCATAAAGACCAAACCCCCTCCCCGACTGAGAGTTGCTTGCGGTAATTTGACAAAACAAGGGTCATTCGGATGGGTACCGAAGCTCCTTGCTGAGATCCATTTCTTGTCATGCTACCAGGCGAAGCAAGCAAGGTTTTATTACGCCAGTGATGGAATTCGCCGGGTCAGTTCCGCCCAGTCCTTCCCGATGGCCTTTTGAATTAGCAGCTTGACCTGGGCGAACACCGGGGGAGGCATCATCTTTTGCCAGATACTGACCACGGTCTCGCGGTCGTCACTGCCCAATAAGGGAAACAGCCAGGCGGTCGCGTCGGGGGTGCGGTCCTGTGGGATGGAAGATGAAAGTATGCCAAGAGCCTTAAGCTGGTCGGGCATGGACACACGCTCCTTGACGAGGCGGTACAGGTGTGCGTCTTCCTTTCCCAGGTGGATGTCGAGATGGAACTTGAAGGCCGCCGAGGCGCGGGCGGTTTCCAATGCGTCATGAGCAGACACTGCAGCGTTCAAGGCGTCAAATGCAGCATCCAGGCCGCGGTGATCCCTCTCATACGCCTCGGCGACCGAAGGTGCAACTACTTCTAGGGCGGGAAAGATGGCAAGTTCCTCGCCATGAG
>JBGOZL010000041.1:0-8955 GCA_041480185.1 Anaerolineae bacterium | reverse complement strand
GGCGAAGGATCTGTTGAATCCAAAATGGAAAATTTGATTCCTTCATGTAAGGAGTGAGGAAAGCAAAGAGATAGTACTTCCGGCGCAAGCGACGATCCGCCCATGCCGAGAAGTAAGCAGTGCCTAAACCCCTCTTTACGAATCTGAGAAAAAAAATCGCGAATCTCTTTCATTGCTGCACGAGAACTAATCGGCGAGTCAAGCCAGCCCATGCGATTCCGGACTTCATCCTGTCCGGTCTTGTCTGAAGTCCAAAGTGTGGGATCATGCGACCAGAGGCGGGCAGATACCCCTTCTGCAATCATGGCGGCAACCCGACGCTTGACGGGATCAGCAATTGGTCCGAGTACCCGGACTGCATTGGAACGCCGCTCATCGATTGTTTTAAGCATCGCGGAAAAGGAATCGGAAAACGTTTTAACACCTTCATCCTCAAGCTCGGCAGTCACTTTATCCATCGAGATGCCCAATGCCTCAACATCCTCAAGAACTTTGCGCGCTTCTTCAAGGTGAATCGTGAGGGTGGGCTCTGCTTTTCCGTGGTCCCGGAATGCTTCGAGAGTTTGAGGGGGAACAGTATCTACTGTGTTTGGACCAATAAGGCTATCCACATATATCGTGTCGGGGTATGTAGGGTTTTTGGTACTGGTAGAGGCCCACAAGGGTCGCTGCAGGTGACAGCCAGAGGTCCGGAGATGTGCAAACCGTTCCCCTTCAAACACCTTCCTGAATTCTTCATAAGCGAGCTTGGTATATGCAATAGCAGTCTTGCCCCGCAGCAGGGAATCAATGGGCAGAAGAGGGTCCACCTTGGTGTCCATACGGGATACAAAAAAGGAAGCAACCGAGGCAATGTGATTCACGGGCAAGCCAGCGGCAAGACGCATCTCCAAGCCGGACAGATACGCATCCATTACAGAACGATAGCGATCGACTGAAAAGATCAGCGTTATGTTTATATTGATGCCTGCAGCTATCGAATCCCGGATGGCAGGGAGGCCTTCCTGCGTTGCTGGAATTTTAACCATCAAGTTCGGGCGAGACACCCTTTCCCAAAGTTGTTTCGCCAAGGCCAAAGTTCCCTCGGCATTGTGTGCCAGGGTGGGATTGACCTCAAGGGAGACATATCCGTCTGCTCCTTCTGAAGCTTGATAAAGTGAAGAGAACAAGTCGCAGGTATCCCGAATATCTTCGATGGCAAGCTGCCAGAAAATTTCGTCTGCAGTCCAACCCGACCACGCAAGGGGTAATATCACCGGGTCATAATCGTTGGTCTTGGAGATCGCATTATTAAATATGGTTGGATTGGATGTAACGCCCCGAATGTCACCCCGTTCTATCATGGTAGCCATTTCACCGTTCGTCCCATCCGCTGCCTTTACCAACAGGCGACGCTGGATATTGTCGTACCAGAGGGATTGTCCAAGTTCAAGGAGTTTTTGAATAGATGCACTCATTGGAAACCTCGAATAAGAATGTTTTCAAATAAATTCCCAACCTTGCATTATACGACAATATTTATCTATTTACTTCCATATTTCTAATTTTAGCAACCCGGCGAGCGTGGCGCTCCTGGCCCGGATCATTGCCCACATATCGGGCTCCGAGAAAGGATGTAACGATTTCATTAGTCAACTCGGGACCAATGACACGTGTCCCGATACATAAAACATTCATGTCATCGTGTTCCACGCCCTGATGGGCAGAATAGGTGTCATGACAGACGCAAGCAAATATTCCATTAATTTTGTTGGCAGCGATGCATGCCCCCACTCCTGATCCGCAGAGCAAAATCCCTCGATCAGCTGTTCCTGTCTGAATTAGGTGTCCAAGCTTTTCAGCATAGTCAGGATAATCTACAGGCTCGACACTATCTGTACCCAGGTCCAAAACATCGTGTCCGGCAGTACGAACCGTCTCCATTATGAAATATTTTAGAGGATAACCAGCGTGATCACAGGCAATTGCAATTTTCATATCGAATTCTCCGTTCGGGGTTACTGTTCGTGTTCTGGGAACAGCCACTACAGCGAGGAGATTCCAAAACCCCGCCAAACTGATTTTACCATGCAGGCTGAATTGGAGAGTCTGTTGTCTTCCAGTCGCATTTATGCCATAATTAGGGCGACTATCCCGATATATTTTTGTTACAGGAGAAACCCATGGCTACTCCCAACCCTGCTCAACAAATTGCAGATGAGATCCGCAGCCTTCAATCAAAAGTTGGCGATCTGCAAGGAAGAGTCCATTTGACCACCGCACGCGACGCTTTGGAAGATTTGCAGACTACCGTTAACGGCCTTGCCCAACAGGTTGCCAATTTGCGAACACGCGGTTATGTCTTTGAAAAAGATTTGGAAAACCAAGGGCAAACTTTGTCGAAAAATTGGATAGGCTTGTATCCCAACCTTGAATCCCAACTCAATATACAATCTTCGGCACTAGAAAATGCCTTGCGCCCCATAGAAGTGCAAATGCCTCAATTAAATGCGATGACCAACAATCCGGTGGCGGCACGTGGGCTGCTCAATTCCATTCAATCCTCGGTAGACCTTCTTGAGGATAAAATTTCAGCAGCAGAACGGACCATAGCAGGGATGTACGACCAATTGAATAAAGAGGTAACCCGGTTTATGAGTCATTTGAGCCAAATCGAATACCTGGTAACTCAACTGGCAGAGGCAACTTTCCAATTGCTACCAACCGAAGGTGGGATTGCAGCAATCAAGGGTGTTTGGTGCAAGTCCGGCAAAGAGCAGAAAGGTGACCCGGAAGGGGTCCTGTACCTGACCGATCAACGCATCCTTTTCGAACAGAAAGAAGAGGTCGTGACCAAGAAAGTATTATTTGTGGTGACAGAGAAACAAAAAGTGCAGCAATTACAGATGGAATGTCCGGTCTCTCTAGTAGAAAGAGTGGAGCTCAGCAAGCAAGGACTGCTAAAAAACGAAGACCACATCGAGATACGTTTTACCAACGGTGCGCCAGTGGAAGTTGCCCACTTCCACATCTGGCAAGACAATGCCACCTGGCAGCAATTAATCAACCGAGCCAAAAGTAAAGACTTCGACAACGGACGCGCTGTGGCAATAGATCAATCCGCGATGGACAAGGTCAAGGCTGCCCCGAGCCAGTGCCCGAGTTGCGGGGGGAATATTAACCAAGTGGTGATGCGCGGAATGGACAGCCTCACCTGTGAATATTGCGGATTCTTGATCCGACTGTGATTAGATCGTTTATGCGAAATTGCGGCAGTTAATAAACTGCCGCATTGTGTAATTAAGCTGAGCATATTGTTATGAATAAGCTTCCTTCAATTCAGAAACCGGCAAGACAATTTGTCCTTCCTGCTTATTACCTACCCAAGTAACCTTTCCTGGTTGGGTGCCTGCCGTATAAGCTGTATAGGCCGCAACCAACGCATCCAATTCTTCGGGGGAATATATAAATTCTGTCGGTAAAACACCCTTTAATAACCGGTGCCGGGTAATTTCTTCAAAAAAATTCATCGGATCCTTGATGCCCATCGCCTGCTCGTAGAGAACCAATTGCCGCTGCAACCGACCTTCCAGGGTTGGTTTTGGCAAAGGCAATTTGCCAAGAAGAGTGCAGAAGGCAGCATGAGGGTGTGTCTCAAGCCACTGGTGGGATGCGTTTTCGGTCGGATAAAGTTTAAATCCCATCCCATCCAACTTTCCATGAAAATCAAATCCCGTCTGCATCCAAGCTGCACAGGTCTCTGGTCGGGAGGAGGTCGGCGAAACAGCGATGCCGCATTTCCGTAATTCGTGCTCAGCCAAGCGCATATCAACACCCCGCAAGTGACCCGGAGTCAGGCTTTGTTTTTCCATCTGTTTTCGTACCAGCCCCAAATTAGGGCAGTGAGGCGCATTTATTGCCGCCAGTGTTTCCTGTTGATTGCCCAGGATTGCGAGCACTTCTTCAACCTCGCCGGCAGAAAGAGCAACCAACTGGCAGTCTTCATCAAGGACCGCATATGTAAATGGGTGGCGTCCTCCAGAAAGGTCTATTCCTATGAAAGTAGTTTTTGAGAATAGCATAGGGACCTGGCTACCTAATTAAGATAAACCAATTATGCATAGTTTAGAATAAAAGGACAATTAATGCAACAAGGATAATGTATTGAATTATTATCAGAAAATCAAGCGTTTTGTCAGGATGAATGAAGGGAACAGAAGGTTGCCAGGAGAGATTGTTGTAACTAGAATTCAATAACTGCAATGCGAGTTACAGCTCTATCCGATGATTTTGCTGGCTGGAGTGATTATTACCAGGTGGCAAAAGAGATCCTCGCATGATCGATGAGAGGCGAATATTAAAAAGATATCACTAGACGGAACGAATCTCAGGTCTTTGCGTCAGCATACCTCGTTTTCAGCAAGTAAAAATATCAACCGAAGTAACTGGAGGCCTAAATTCCATGCAGTGCGATATATAAATCGACTGCAAATAATTACACCTGAAGTGGTGAAGCTCCACGGCTGATATTTTCAAGAAACTCCTGCCGAGTAGCCAGGTTGGCGCGGAACGCCCCGTGCATTGCAGAAGTAGTCAGGCGGGCATTATGTTTCTGAACCCCGCGCATACTCATGCACAAGTGGAGTGCTTCTACAACAACTGCAACGCCTTGCGGGTGGAGCAAGTCACGGATAAAGTCGGCGATCTGGCGTGTCATGCGCTCCTGGACCTGCAACCGACGAGCATAAAGATCCACAATGCGGGGAATCTTCGAAAGTCCTAGCACTTTGCCGTCCGGGATGTAAGCCACGTGCACGCGCCCCATGAAAGGCAGAAGGTGATGCTCACAAAGACTGTAGAATTCAATATCTCGCACGATGACCATCTCGTCATATTTAACCTCAAACAAGGCCTCATTAACCACAGTTACCGGATCCATCTGATAGCCAGACAGTAATTCGGCGTACATGCGGGCGATTCGTTCCGGCGTGCGCTTTAGACCGTCACGGTCCGGGTTTTCGCCGACTGCAAGTATTATTTTCTTCACTGCAGATTGAATTTCATTCATATTAATCTTACTCTTGGCAGCCAGGTCATCAGCGGTGTTGTCGTCAAAATCAATATTATCCATAGGTTTCTCACAAGAAAACTGGCCCGGAACATCTTCCAGGCCAGAATATTTGGTCCACGATGATTAGCCGATTTTAGGTTCGATCAGTCCGTAGGTGCCATCGCGGCGGTGGTAGAGAACATTAATTGAATTCGAATCGACGTTGAAAAAGATGAAAAAGTTGTCATGTCCGAGCAATTTCATCTGCTCCAATGCTTCCGCTTCGTTCATTGGGATCAGGTCAAAAGTCTTATGCCGAGCGATAACCGGAACCTCTTCCCCCCCTGGCTCAACGGGAGTGGGAACCGGGGCGACTTCGGAGGCAGGGCGACCGTCACCTCGACCATGAAAATGCTTGCCCTTGTAGCGGTCAAGTTGGCGTTGCATTTTGTCAATCGCAGCATCGATTACCGCAGTTATGTCGACACCACGTTCCTCGACACGTAACAGAGCCCCGTGTCCACGCACAGTAATTTGGGCAACATTACGATCATTGGCATTGCGTGCTGACTTTATATGTGTCAGATCGACTCTAACCTGCTCAATCTCACTCAGATAGCGATCCAATTTGGAGGCTTTCTTTGTAATATAATCTTTCAAGTTTTCAGACAACTCCATGTTCCTTGCATACATTTCGACTGTAACAGTCATAGGTCCTCCGGTGAAATATAGGATTTATTACTCATACATTATTCAAACCGTGATGAGGTAACGCACGGGCGAGTGTCAACGCATAAACTGACTTCGCTCCTGCCTCCATTAAAGCTGCTGAACAAGACGAAAGAGTGGCTCCTGTGGTGGCGACATCATCCATAAGGAGAACAGTTTCCCCGAGAACAAGAGCTGTATTCGCAAGGAAAGCGCCAGAGACATTATCCCTGCGCTCAGAAATGGACAAACCGACCTGAGATCGTGTTTCACGGGTGCGAATTAGTGCCCGAGGAGAATAACGCCATTTTTTGATCAAGGACAAAGGCATTGCTACAAATCCGACCTGATTATAGCCGCGTTCTTTTGTACGGGCTTTCCCCAATGGTACCGGAACGACCAAGTCGACAGGCCATGCCAGCGTGCCAATATAATCTGCGAAGTGTTTTGCCAGGGCATCGCCAAGCGCGACGTTGCTGCGGTATTTTAGTTTATGCAATGCGTGACGGATTGGACCTTCAAAGACCAACCAGGAACGCATCATTTCGTAAGGAGGGGGGGATACTTTACAAACAGGGCATTGACCGGGGCGGGAAATAGGTAAACCGCAGGTCCGACAAACAGGTTCCGGAATGGTCTTAACCTGATTTTGGCAATCCGGACACCAGCGGTAGCCCGCCTGATTACATCCCCCACAAACCGGTGGAAACAGCCAGTCCAGACCAGCCAACATCCACTGGTTTAGCAAATATTTCAAATGCATGTCCCGTCTGCTGAATTAAATAAAGTATTTCAACGAACCGTAGAGCCGGAAACCAGCGGGGGTCAGCAATACGATCATCAGGGCCGGGAAGATAAATAAGCCCATCGGGAATATCATTTTAATTGGCGCTTTATGAGCTTCTTCTTCAGCATGTTGGCGGCGTTTAATACGCATCTGGTCGGACTGAATACGCAGAACCTTCGCCATGCTGACGCCCAACATTTCAGATTGAATGACGGCAGCCACAAAGCTGGTCATTTCAGCGAGACCCAGCCTATCAGACATATCTCTTAAAGCGTCACGGCGCAGCTTTCCCAACTGGATTTCCCGAATAACCCGGCCAAATGCCAATGACAAATCATTGTCCCATTTTTCATTAACCTTGGACATAGCCGCATCAAAACCCAAACCAGCTTCCACACAGATGGTCAATAAATCAAGAGCATCCGGCATTGCCTTGCGGACCCCTTTCTGTCTGCTATTAATCTTGCTCCTGACCCACAAATCCGGGAAGAAATAACCCAATATAATAAATGCCAATACGATCAATAGTTTAATGGGAAGTGTAAAGGTTTGGGAAAAAAGTGATATCAGGAAAACCAACCCACCAAACAGCCCGGCGGATACAAAATGCAACGTCATGAAGGTGGATGCATCCATCCGACCGGGATTCCCAGCCATTTCCAGCCGAACGCGCGTCTGCTCAACGACATGTTGCGGGGTAAACCGGGATGACATTTCCCCCAAGCGGCGCATGATAGGCATTACCACGCGTTCAGAAAAAGGCTGGGAAAGTTCAAGTTCCTCAAGAGACACAGTCTCTCCGCGTTGACTGTATTCAGCCAGGCGCTCGGCCAGAGGATCCGATTCCAGAGATCTCGATTTTCGGATTCCAGCCACAACCAGTATTATGGCACCGGTGATCACTCCAATAATTACCACAAGAATAATAATGGTCGTAAGCATATTACACCTCTACATTAGCTATTCGGGTCATGACAAAATATCCAATGGCAATCAACACCCCTGCACCTCCCAAGGCTATTCCACCGCATAAGATATTATCCTTATTAAAGAATTCCATAACGTAACTGCGGTTTAAGAACCACAAGATGCACAAGAGGCCAATTGGCATTAAAGCAAGGGCACGACCAGAATACATGGCCTGCGCTGTAAGAGCACGAATATCACCTTTGATTCGAACACGTTCACGGATCGTATAAGAAATGACATCCATGATTTCGGCCAAATTACCACCGACTTCCCGCTGAACATTTATGGCTGTGACAAGAAAATCAAGGTCCTGGCTCGGGATGCGCCGAAGCAAATTAGCCAAGGCCTTTTCCATGGGAATGCCCAGTTGCATTTCCTGCACCACCCGTCTAAACTCATCGCAAATGGGAGGAGGCAACTCTTTGCTTACTGCTTCCATCGACTGTAACGTAGAAAAGCCTGCGCGGAGACCGTTTACCATTAGGTTCAACATATCAGGTAATTGATCATTGAAGCGGGTCAATCGTTTCGATTGTTGATTTTTGACATACATGCGAGGGAGCAATGCACCAATTCCCGCTCCAATCAAGGCTGATATAAGAAGTCTCCCCCCAAGCAAAAAGGCAATCAGCGCTCCACCGATGACGGCAATGACATACAGGGCCATATATTCGCCGGGTTTGAATTTCAAATCGGCGCGAGCCAACTCGCGGGAAATACGATCTCCGAATGATGATTTTTCGACGCGTTTATTGACCCAATCGGTCAGAGCCCCTTTGGAATCCTTATCATCAGTCTTTTTTTCTTCTTCCAGATATTTGTTAAGGCGGTCATCCATGGATTTATTATCACTAGTCGCTGAAACAATTAGTCCAACAACCAGCAATACCAAGGCAAGAACACCGCCGCCAATAAGCAAAGAGGTCGTCATTTATCACCTATCCGAAAGTCTATCCGGCTCCCTTTTCTAGTATCGTTGTCTGCTACCGACGCCAAAGATCGAGGGCGGCAAGTGAATTCCCGCTGCTTCAATCTTCTCCATGAATTTCGGGCGCAGACCGGTCGGCCGCATGTGACCAAGGACTTTACCGTTCTCCAGTCCAGTCTGTTCGAAAATAAATAAATCTGTTGTAGTAATAACATCTCCTTCCATACCACTAACTTCGGTGATAAATGTGATTTTGCGTGATCCATCACGCATGCGCTCCTGATGAACAATCAAGTCAATAGCCGATGAGACTTGTTCACGGATAGCTCGAACAGGTAACTCCATTCCAGCCATCATGGTCATGGTCTCGAGACGGGCCAGCGTATCACGCGGTGAGTTAGAGTGCAACGTGGTCATCGAGCCATCATGACCGGTATTCATTGCCTGCAACATATCCAGCGCGGCATCATCGCGGATTTCTCCGACGATGATCCGGTCTGGACGCATGCGAAGGGCGTTGACGACCAGGTTTCG
>JBGOZL010000040.1:0-8966 GCA_041480185.1 Anaerolineae bacterium | reverse complement strand
GCCGGGGCTGGCGGACCGACTGGAAGCAAGTTCCGCTCGAAAACCCCTGGTCCTGCCGAACGCGGTGAACACCCGCTTATTCGACCCGTGCGTGGCATACCCCCGCCCCGCGGACCTGCCGGAGGGGCAGCGCATCCTGGTATATGTCGGTGCATTATGGGGGGAGTGGTTCGATTGGGGCCTGGTGGGTTATCTTGCGGATTCCAACCCGGATGCACACATTGTCCTGATCGGTGATTACCGCGGGCAAGCCCCCTTCCAGAAAGGGAATGTCCATTTCCTGGGGCTGAAAGCCCAAAAGGAATTACCGGCATACCTGGCGCATTCCGACGCCGCACTGCTGCCTTGGAAGGTGACCGTCATCACCCAAGCAACCAGTCCTCTCAAGATCTACGAGTACCTGGCCATGCGCCTGCCCGTCGTTACCCCCTCCCTTGAGCCTTTGCGGGACATGCCAGGGGTCTTTCCCTGCGACTCCCGGGAAGAATTTTCACGCCTGGCTGGGAGTGTCGCACGGCACCAATTGGACGAGGGAGAACTGGCCGGGTTTATCCAGCGTCACAACTGGTCCAGCCGCGTTGAAGAGCTGCTGGGTTATCTTGATCGTAAACAATGAGAGCAGTTGGGGGTTATCGTGACGTGAGCAATAAGAGACTCGTCTGACAAGTCCCATCCAGGTAAGTCCGTTCTGCCACCAACCCCAGCGAAGGGAGTTGGTTTTTTTGTGCCTCCAGGGTAGCGGACGAGGGGGAATCGCACGGGAGCAGCAGCCAGATACGTTTGTGAGCCCCGGAGGCCGAAGCCAGAATTGCTTCGACAGATGCAGGCAGTCCGATCGAGTCGTACAGGCCAAACGGCAGGCTGACCCAAGCCGGGTCAGCGGGCCCCCAATTCATCCAATAGTTCCAGGCCGGGGTGCCGTAGCTGTTGAGTACCAGACCATCCCCCGGGCTGGCCAGGATTTGGAGGTCAGCCTGCGCAGCCCGGAAATCGTTCCTCCCTAGATAATAGGCAGGGTCAGCCGCATACGCGATCGGCATGAGCAGAATCACCACGCAAGTGAATCCCAATAGGAGCGGGGTTACCCAAACTGGCCCGGATCGGATCTGAAGCCAAGCCAGGCAGGCCAGGGCGATCAACCCGGCGGTGATGAGCAGTCCCAGCAAGCCGACCCGCAGAACAGCAAGGTCCCACACCCCTCCCGACAGGATCCGGCCAGCTGTCCAAACCAGGGCGGAATATCCCGGGGTCCACACCTGCTGCGTTCCGGTAACCGGGGGAGTCAGACTCAGCATGGCCTGGTAATATTCCCCCAGGGGAGCGGAAATCCCGATCAATTGGACCAGGCTGGACAGGGCGCCCAGAAGCGCGATCCAAACCCAACCTTTCGGATGATCCAATATGCGCTGAATCGGGGACGCCAACGCGATCGCCAACAGCGGTATGGCCGGAGCCAGGAAGCGCAGGCCCCAATTGATCGTCCCCCACCAGATGTCATCGTAGAAAAGTGCCTGGGCAACGATCAAAAGTAATAAATACCCCCAAGCCGCGAAGGCCTCGATCCGTTTTTTAACCAGTGCGACCAGGGAGAGCAGCAGGACGGGGGAATACAGGAATAGGCTTTTTCCCGGGCTGACAAGCGGTCCGAACAGGGCTTGCAGAAAGTTGGGGTGGGGAGTGGTGAAGAAAAAGACAAGGAGCTGGAAGTAATAGCTGAGAGAGAAACGCGCCAGTGGTCCCCGGGCGTTCAGCAGAAAATACAGGAGTCCAACCAGCGCGATCCCCACCAGCAAGAAAATGCCCAGCCGGATGCGCAGGGACTTGACTGGCAGCTTTCCGTGACCGCCCAGGCTCTTCCAAAAAGGGATGAGCAGGATCACGACCGCTGGCAGGGAGACCGTCACTGTATTCTTGGTCAGGACCCCGAGCAGCAGACCGAGCAGAACCCCCGCTCCAGCCAGGAATCGGCCGCGCGTGGATATGGCCCGGTTGAGCCGGAGGGCGCACAGCCACGCGAAAGCCAGGAACAGCATGGCTAATGGATCGCGAAAGAAGGTGCGGGTATACGGCCAGGCCTGGGTTCCCAGCCCGAAGAGCAGGGCAGTCACCAGTGCGGTCCGGTCCGGGTAGCCCAGCGCCCTGACCGAGGCGAAGACGCAAATGGCTGCCAGAGCGGTTGCAAGGATATTTAGGAGGAAAAGGGTCTGGACGCGGCCGCTGCCCATGAGCATTGCCAGGCGCGCCAACCCGGCTCCCACAATGGATTGGATGGGTTCGATCTGCAGGCTGGGGGTGGCCTGTGCGGCAGGCAGGGCTTGATAGGTAAAAATGCGCTCGTTGCCGGTCACCCTATCATCGTTAAGATTACCTTCAAATGCCAGACTAAGGCTGCGGGAAGCCAGGATGTGTTCGTCGTCGGTGGAAAAGTGCCCGGAATAGGTGAGACCGTAGAGCGCCAGGAGCACGATGAGCAGTGCCGATGCAACATGAATCGATGACCCCCATTTCCCTGGGCGGTCCATCCCGCGTTTCACTGGCGCGCCCGCTGCCAGGGTGACTTATGAAAGGCCAGCAGGAAACTGCGGACCCACATAAAGATGAATGCCGGGACATGCAGGATGGCTTTGAGAAAACCTTTCCGGTCTTCGCTTGAGAGGATCGTCCAGCCCAGGCAGGCCAGGTCGAAAAGGACCCGAGCCAGGAAGAAGGCAGCCAGCAACCAGGAGATCCGGGCACTGGCGAGTGCCAGCAGCAGCAGGATCAGGTCCATCAGCCAGCGAGGCTTCAGGAATAGCGAACTGAGCAGGGACCAGCCGGACAGGCCGCGTCCTACGAGAACCAGCACTTCCCGGCGATAATGCCACAAGGCCACCCACTGGCCGCGGAACCAGCGCGCCCGTTGACAAGAGGCAAGGGTGGATTCGCGCGGTTTTGGGTCGTAGACGCAGATCTGCACATTCCTTTGGACCCGGATACCGCGCCCGCCGTACAACAGGCTCAGGGCGATGTCCTCGACTTCGGTGTCGATCAAGTTGGCCACGACCTTCAGCAGGCCGGGGGTCATCACCATCCCGGTGCCTCGCAGCCGCACGGACCAGCCAAAGCGGGAGCGAATGTCATCGATCGTCTTCTGTTCATGAATCTCGGAAAGAGCGATCAGGGTGCTGAGCGGCGAGCCCTGGTAGCCGACAGGCTGGACAAAACACTGCATGATCCCTTCCCCCTGGTAGGTCGCTTTTATATCCCGCATGAATCCCGGGGGCACCTGGTTATCAGCATCCAGGATTACCGCCAGGTCGTATCGCTCGAGCAATTCTCCTGCCTGGTCCACGAACCATTTCAGGGCTGCTCCTTTTCCGTCCGGACCCCCGCTCAGGCGTTCCCGGACGCAAGCCCCGGCCAGGGCGGCACGGTCAGCGGTGGCATCGCGGCAATTGTCAGCAATGACATAGACTGCATCCTGGGGGTCCAGTACACGGCATACCGACCGGACAGCCGATTCGATGACACTCGCCTCGTCATGTGCCAGGATGAGCACGGCGACGCTTTTGGCGACCTCCAGGCTGGCGATCACCAGTCTACCTTCTACCCGGGTAATAGTGGTGGTCATCGCAAATATTTGTCCGTTAAGGAACCAGTAAAAGCCATGTGACCCAAAGTTTTAATGTGGGCAGGGCGTCAGCGGGAACTGCCGATTGAAGGAGCTGCAGTAAGCGGTGGCAGTAGCTCCAATGTCCCGGGTGGGAGTCCCGGTGGGAGTCGGGGTGGCGGTGACGGGTTTGGGAGTGCTGGTTTTGGCTGGGGCGCACTGCGGCTGAAGCCAATCCCCAAACTGGACCAGTGTAGCCGGGTCGACATTGAAGGGTCCGTTAAAATTGCCGTAAGTATCCAGGTAGGCGCTCTCCCCACAGTCGAGCGTGGCCAGTGTGTCGGCCTTCGTCCCCAGGGTGCAGGTGCCGTTGGTGCAGGCCAGCGTGAAGAGGTTCGAGATGTGATCGAAGGTAACCATGCCGATCTTTCCCACCCGGGCAATATAACCGTTCGGGCTGGTGATGACGATCCATTTTCCTTCCGGGAGCAGTGAGTTTACCGCCACATGGCCCTGCTTGAGCAGGAGGTTGTGTTCCTCGTTTCCCGGGCAGTACCCGGCCGGAGTGATTTCGATCTCGGTATTTTCAGCCAAATAGATCAGCGAGCCGTCCGACAGGGTCAGGACGGTCTGGCCTCCGCTTGTGCTGACAGTGATCGGGTCGCAATGGACCGGTAGAGGCGTGGCGACCATTTCGGGGGTCCGGGTGGGGGTTATGGTTAGGCTGGGCTGGCAGCCGGATAGTAAGACAGCGGCCAGGACTCCCAGCGAGACAAGGGCGATAAAAAGAGCATGGAGCGAGCGGGTGGGATGCATTTTCTCCTCCGTGATGAGAATTGGACTAAATGATTTCGGATATTTAAGCAAAATATATCATGACGAAACCGGCGGCAAGGATTTCCTTTGATAGTTGCCGCAGCGGGTGCAGTGCAGCCCATCCGCCAGCGGCAACCAGGCTTCCTGGCATTCGTTGCACCTGCCGATGACCGGGCTGGCAGGAATGGTGTCGCGAGCGTCTGCGGCCAGGGCCCATTCCCAGTGCCCTTCCCAGGTCCGGGCGACCTGATCCCAGGTGAGAGGAGTTTTCATGGCATTCCAGCGCAGGAAGCCGGAATACTCAGGGTTGCGGAGCAACGCCAGGACAAGGTCCGCTGCGGCCCGGCGCGTCGGCTCGCCAAAGGGGTCACCGGGAACCAGAAACCCATCCCGGCCGTGGGTAATGATCTCGGGGTAGGCCCCCACCGGGGTGGCCAGGACGATGCAGCCGGCACGCATGGCTTCGATAACCGACATCCCGAAAGAATCCTGGATAGACTGGAGATTTAAACTGAAGCTGCAGCCCTGGATTTCACGCGCCAGTTGGCGCTGTCCGATGACCCCATGGAAGGTGACTCCCGCCTCAGGTGGCGGGTTTTCCCCCCCTTCCCCCCATAACCCGGCGCCACCATAGACGTGCAGGTGGAAGCGCGGGTCGGCTTCCCGCAAGAATCGCAGGATGGCGACTGCCGTCTCCAGGCCCTTGGAGGGGTGACCTGCATACAGCATGGAAAACGGGCTGCGCGCTGGAGGCCGACGGACCCGGCTGGCGAAATTCGCTTCCATTACTCCCCGATGACTGATGAAGATTCTATCTGCAGCTACACCCCAACCTGCGACCGCCTTGGCGCGGATGAAATTGCTGGGGGCATAGACGAAGTCAAAGGGGAAGGACGACAGACCGTTGGGTTGGGAGACTCCATGGGCGAGCAGGATCTTCAAGCGATTCTCCATTTCCACGGCACCCAGGGCGGAGAGATCGAATTGCCCCCCGCTGGTACTGGCAATGAAGATGTCTGAAGTGTCCCGCTTCAAGGAGGAATAGCGGCGCGTCTCGACGCCCATTTCCGTCCTTTCCTGCGGGCAATTGATATACAGCCCCACCCGGTGCCCGCGGGCAGCAAGGGCATAGGCCATCCGGGTGCGGGTAGTAACCCCGCCCCCCACCCCTTGTAGATCCAGAAAGGGGCGGTCGTAGGACAGGTGGCTGTCCGGACAGTAGATCGTGATCGAGGGCTTCGATGCTTCGGTTTTCATGGGAGTGGGATGCGGGAAGCCTCTACGGAGCGGGTAAAAGAGCCTTGGCTATCACGATCATATACGCAGCCCAATCCCGGCTGAACTGGGTGTTCGGGCAGAATAAAGGTTTGCCGCTGCCGGCTTGGGTTCCGCAAGCCGGTATGAGCTTGTCGATGTAAGCCTGCTCTGCCCACTTGGTACTCCAGTAGCTGATATTCATATCAGCGAACACACCTGTGGCAGGCGGTGGAGTGTAGCCTGCGCCGTGCAATATGATCAGCCCGAACACAGCAGCCTGTTCGCGCGGGGTCGTGTCCCACGGACAGAATCGCAGGGGATTGGTCAGGCAGCCGGCAGTCAGCTTTTCCGTCCACATCCCTTCCGCCCATTTCTCAGCCCAGGGGCCCAGAGTCCAATTATCGGCGAAGGTATCCCAGGGTGCTACCGGGGGCAGATAAGTGGTCCCCTTCAAGCCGCGCAGCATGAATACTGCCGACTCGGCGCGTGTCATAGTCAGGGTCGGGCAGTAGCGCAAGGGACTGGTATTACAGCCAGCTGTTAATTGAGCGTTGGACAGGGCTTCGATGTAATCATAGAGATGATAATTAACCCCTCCCAGGGTCACCCAATAGTTGGCGGGAACGTCCGCGAAGGTGGGCGGAGTGGTGGTAAAAGCGACGTCGTCTCCGTAGGATGTGCCGGCGTCATTGGTGGCATACGCCCGGACATGGTAGAGCGTACTGGGGTTCAAAAGAATGATTGAACTTGTAAAAGCGCCAGTGCCAGCAGGAACCCCTTGCTTGGTCTTGGTACCCAAGGCGACGGTGGGGTTTGGCGCCATACTCCAGATGACACCAAACTGGGTCACATTGGGCACCCCCAGATTGGTGATGTTGCCGTTGCCGGTGGCTATGGTCGCTAAAATGCCCGTGACAGGTTGCGTCGTGACTGTTGGAACAATGTGGCTGGTAAAAGTGAGGTCCGCGCCGTAGGATGTGCCGGCGTCATTGGTGGCATACGCCCGGACATGGTACAGTGTACCCGGGGTAAGGCCAGTCAAATTAATAGTGTAGGGTTCAATTACAACTGGAGGGTCATGTATAATCTTATTGCCCAAGATGGTGGGGTTAACCGATGTCCCCCAGACCACACCGAACTCGACCGCATTGGGCACCCCCAGATTGGTGAGGAAACAGTTGACGTTGGCGGTGGTCGTTCCAATGGCTGAGACATCTCCCGTTACAACAATTGGGGTCAATCCGGGAGTGGTAAAGGTGAGTTCCACGCCATAGGATGTACCGGCAGTATTGGTGGCATACGCCCGAACATGGTAGAGCACATTGGGGGTTAGATTAATGATGGAACTTTGGAAAGCAAAAGGGACAGCGCCACTGTAAGCACCTTGCTTAGTCTTGGAAGTTAGCAAATCGGCGTCGGGGTTGGGATTTATATCCCAGACGACGCCATACTGGGTTGGAGGGGGACCCCCAAGAGCGGTGATGGTGCCGTTGCCGGTGGCGGTGTACGCTGCAGGGTTTGTAACCGCCTGCGTCGTGACTGTCGGAGCAAGCGGAAGAGTGGAAAATGTTTTTTGGAGGCCGTAGGACGTGCCGACCGGATTGGTGGCGTACGCCCGAACATAGTACGTTGTACCGGGAGCAAGTAAAGTCATAGCACTTGTAAAAGGACCCGTAGCTGAGACTGGACCATCCGTGGTTTTACTATCTGTGGTGGTGGGGGTACCAGTCGTATTCCAGACCACACCATGCTGGGTGGGATTGGGCACCCCCAGATAGGTGACGAAACCGTTGCCGGTGGCGGTGGTCGTTCCAATGTTCGTGACATTTTGCGTGTCGACGGTAGGGGCAAAGCCTAAAGTGGTAAATGATTGGTCGACGCCGTAGGACGTGCCATCTATATTGGTTTCATACGCCCGGACATAATAGAGTGTAGAGGGTGACAGACCCGTGATGGAACTTGTGAAAGCGCCAGTGACAAGCGGGGCTCCTTCCTCAGTCCTGGTAGGCAACGCGATCGTGGGCCCAGGCGCTGTTCCCCATACGACGCCATACTGGGTCGCAGCAGGTGTACCCAAATCATTGATCGTTCCGTTGCCGGTGGCGGTGGTTGTTCCAATTGAAGTGACGGCTCCCGTGGTGGGAGCTAAAGGAGCAACTGCTTTTACCGGCGCTACCGGTAAAGCAGCCATCATGAGCATCACGACCATGAGGATGGCAATGAGTCTGGCCGTGAATTGGTTCTCATTTTGTAGTTTCATATCATTCTTCCTTGCTTACCAGGTAATTGCATTCACCCTTTTGCTGTAATCTCTGCTCACCTGCGAGGAGTGCAGGCCGGGTAAAATGCCGGTACTTTTATTAAGGAAGGCGCGAATCATAATCTGGTATGTAATTCCTAATCTTCACCGGTTTCGATTTACTTCTTCCACTCTATCCCATCGGGTTGATAAATGAATCATCTCGTGAACCAGTTTTTGCTGCCAGGTGTTTTTGTTCCGGCTCAACATTGCTCCTTGAAGGTTAGCGAACTTTCTATAACAGAACAAAATAGATTATATTGCATTTTGGAGCACAATAAAGTCAAGCGTCATATCTCCTACGGCGAGCACGTCAGAGTGGGCAGCCAGTAGCCCAGGCTCCCCAGCGCCGGGATGGTGTCCGTCCGCACACAGCTCAGGTTCCCGTTCACATCATAGAAATCGATCGTGATGTTGGCGGGGTTGATCGCATCAATATTCTGCACCGTCAACGCCGAGTCATATATCGTCCACATGTTCCTGAACAACATCGGCACGTACATCGTGAGATTCCCTCCCGTAAACCCACCAAACGAAGCCACATCCCCGCCCATATGCGGCCTGCCCACCGCCACCACCGGCTGGCTCGACTCCACCTTCACACTCCCCTGCCAGCTGACCCCCAGGCAGCTCTGGTCGGGCAGCCAGTAGCCGTGCGACGACAACAGCGGAATACTGTCCGTCTGCGTGCAGGTCAGGGCCCCGTTCATGTCATAGTATTTCAGCGTGATGTTTGCCGGGGTGCTTGCGCTGATGTTCTGCACATACAGCGCCGCGTCATACGAGCCCCACATGTTCTTGAACAGGCTGGGCACATAGAAGCTGGTGCTGCCACCCGCAAATCCATCGTAGGTGGTCACTGCAGCCCCCAAATGTGGGCGTCCCACTGCCACGATATTCCGGTTCGAGGTTACCACCACGCCCCCCACCCATGAAGTGCCCAGGCAGGTCAGGTCGGGCAGCCAGTAGCCGTGCGATGACAGGCTCGGAATGCTATCCGTTTGC
>JBGOZL010000039.1:0-8967 GCA_041480185.1 Anaerolineae bacterium | reverse complement strand
TAATTTTCGATAACTTCCCAGGCCTGGTAGCCTTCTTTAGAGATAGCCGGGTGATAGGATTTATCGTAAACTGGTGGATCATAGCGCGTGTTTCCGTCCGAGGAAAAGAGCGCTTCGGGATATGCATTGAAGAGCTTACTTTCCGGCAGCCAGTCAATCCCCCAAGCGCGATTATCGATCAGCTTGACCGGGGTGGTTTGACCAGGAAGGAGGAGGAAAACACCTTCGCCCATGGAAGTGGAACATCCCGCTGCGCTGGAAAATAGCAGGGCTCCATTTTCGGGGGATTGAGCGATGAAGGAATAAAAGCTGAAGTCCATAATGGGTTTGGCCTCCCCGCTAGTGACGTCGACATTGCGTAGGTTTATAGAAGAACATTCATCGTTGCTGTCGAAGGTAATATAGTGCGAGTCATCCTGCCAGCCGACAAAATGGAGGTTGATACTATTCGGTTTGGGTAAAGTAATAATCTTTCCATCGGATACACGTACAGCCCAGGCTCCATCCACTTGGGTCGGTATTCCAATAGCGCCACCGAAGGGTGGGACCCAACTGACACCAAAATTGAGGATATACTTCCCATCTGGGGACCAGTAGGGTGATATCGCCTGTGACGGACCACTTGTCAGTTGTGTGGTTTCTTTCGTCACGGTATCGTACGTGTACAAGTCCGAGGTGGGACCATTTATTGCGCCGGTAAATGCCAGCAATCGTCCATTTCCCGGCTGCCAGGCTACTCCATTGTTACTCTTGAGCGCATACATGGCAAACGCCTTCTGGCTGGTCGAGTCGCTGGATTGCTCAGCGGGTGTAATGCTAATCAAATGAGCGATCGTTTCCGACTCCCCGCCTGGAATGCTGACAAGAACGAGATCAAGTCCCTGATCGTTTTGGACCACAAGCGCCATGCGGTCTTTTCGAGGAGAAATGGCGTTACTCAAATCGCCCAGGATTCCAACCCTCGAAACCTGGGTCGGAAAGCTGCCATCCGGGTTGGTGATCCAGACTCCGTCCTGTCCATTGAACATGATAAAAGGTCCGGCGGAGTTCAGGCTTGTGGGAGCAGGCGTGTCCCTGGGCGGAAGGGAGGTTTCTGTGGCCGCGAATGGGATGGGGTTTTCGCTTGGTTCGGGAGATTGCAGAGCCAAAGTTACAGTGGGGGTGTTTTCCACCGCCGGCGTGCCAGTTAGGGAGAAAAAAACGCACGACAACGTAAAAAGCAACACAAGTGGCAAAACAATAACCTTAAGATATTTGTGCATGATCAACCTCCTGCCAATACCTGCCAACGGACCATGATGGTTTTACTTTTGCAACGGGGAATAAAAACTCCACCACTGCCAGAATTCTTGATCTTGATCGGTTAAATCATAGAACAGGCTCTTCTGGCGCATAAATGAGAAAGATCGGTCAATCATCCTTATGCACTCTGATATTGTCCAATTAACTTATTAATCAAATCGTCCTCCATGGAGATTGTCCATCAGCACGAGGAGATCCATTCACAATCCCAACTGATTAAAATAGTATACAACTTCCAAAAAAGATTTTCAATTTTGAATAAATTGATAAAACTCACCTACAAGGCATAAAACTCTCCCCGATCTACCTTTGGTTTGCTGAAATAAAAGCTGGCAGGCTGGTGGGGTAGCCTGCCAGTGTGTTTACAATTTGCCCGCCAAGGCCAGGAAAAATGTTTTAAATTTGAACCCCTGTCCGGAAAGGAGCGCCTGGGCGCGGAACATACCTGCCACAGCCCGTACGATCAGGACGATGGTGCCTGCCAACAGAGCGACTGCCAGCCAGGGTTGCCACCACACAACACCTCCCGTAGAAAGGCGCGCCATCATCGCCACCGGCGCCGAAAGCGGGAAAAGGCTGAGGACGATCGCGATCATCCCATTTGGTGCTTGCATGAAGACACTGCTGGCGAGGAATAAAGGGACTATCAGTGGCAAGGTAATGACAAAGGTTGCCTGGGAAGCCTCTCGTAAATTAGGAGCCAACGCGCCCAACCCAGCCATCAAACTTGCATACACAGCGTAGCCAAGCAGGAAATAGACCACGCCCCAAGCAAGGAAAGAAACTGGCAAATGGATAGCAGAGGGCAAATGGAATGTACGACCGCTTAAATTCAGCAGGATATAGCTGGTGCCGAACCAGAATAGAGTCTGCCCCAACCCGACGATACCCAGCCCAAGGATCTTTCCCGTCAGCAACTGGCGCGAAGTGACCGATGTTAGCAACATTTCGATCACCCGGTTTTCCTTCTCCTTGGAAATGTTGCTAAGCAGGAGGGTGGCCGAACCGACGATGAGCATATAGAAAATCAGCGTGATAATGTAAGGCGTCCAAAAAGCCAGCGGGTTGTTCTCATCGGGAGTCGAAACCGCAGCCAGTGAAATATCATCCACCTTTAGCGGTCCACTGACCAGGTTGGCGAACAGGCTGTCCCCGCCAGCCAGGTTCACCTGCAACATCCAGGTGAACAGACCTGACTGAGCATTGCCCGTGGCAAGCGGATTTAAATCGGGGCGGATACAGGTGATCTTTCCGGCCTGGATGTAATCAGCGGGCACAACATAGAGAGCGGAAATCTCTCCAGCTGCCAGCGCCTGGCGGCCAGAGACCTCGTCGGGGAAGGTGATGAACGTGTTGGGTGGTACGCTCTCGGGAATCTGGCTGATGATCCCGCTTAGATCCACATACCCTTCAGGACGTGTGTCCTGAGGCCCACTCAGCACCTGATTGACCGTCTGGGTGGCGCTGGCACTTTTATTGATGGCTCCAACGCCTACGAAAATCAGAGCACCCACCAATGGGAGGCCCAACAGCGCCAGCCAAAAGGATGGGCGGCTGATGAGAGTGATTATTTCATTCTTTAGAACAAGGAATATCTTATTCATAATAAAATCCTTTTACCGTCATGGAATCAAGTTCTCCTAATTTTTTTGAAACCTCCAGGGGCATTTTTCACCCGCACTCGGATCCATTACAAGTGCTGCAAATCGATAGCCCATTCTCCATAGTGCGGATGCTATCAGTTCGTGGTCCCTTATGCCTTTTGCCGGGCAAAGATTTCGCTCAATTTCAATCGCTTCCCATATCGCAACATTCCGAGACGGAAAGCACGCCCAGCCAGCCAAATGGCCACAACCGCACTCAACAACAGGATGGCAGATGAAAGGGCAATCTGCCAGGCTGGCAGGATGGTCAAACCATCACGCATAAGCATCGTGAGCGGCGCTGTCAGCGGGAAAAGGCTAAGACCAACCGCCAGCGGTGAGTTTGGGTTGCCCATCAACGATGACGTCAACATGTAAGGGATCCAGATGGGGAGGCTGATCATGCCGACCATCTGCTGGCCTTCACGCGCTTCAGAAACCGTGGCACCGATGGCTGCCATCAACGCTGAAACCAGGATGAAGGCAGGGAACATTACGAAAACCAGCAGGAACAAAGTCTGCGGACCAATCTGGATGCCCTGCAGGAATGTAAATCTATTCCGAAAAACCAGGATGGGAATGACGATGAAAACCAGCCAAAGAACAATTTGTGTCAACCCAACAGCTGTATCTCCGATTATTTTCCCGGTGATTAATTGATTCGGAGAGACGGAAGTGATGATCACTTCCATGGTGCGGTTTTCTTTCTCCTCCACAACTGCTTGCATCAGGTAACCGCCCGTGGAAAACATAGCAATGATGAACGCTATCCCGGCGACAATCGGGATAAGCACATTGAACCAGTTTTTGCTGGAGATGCTGCGGGTACCGTCCGGGGATTGAACAATTATCTCAGCACCTTTTACTAGCCGGTTGGCGATGGCCGGATCAGTACTCTTCAGCAGGTTGGCGGTCAGGAAATCATAGAATTGGACACGGGGGGACGATTTGAGGGGGTCCAGGTGGACAACGCGAAGCTGTCCGGTGGACAAGTAGTCAGCGGGCAAGACGTAATAAGCCTGGATGCTGCCCGATTCCAGCGCAGCACGGGCGTCGGCTTCATTCGCAAAGGCGAGAATCGATACAGGCTTATCGGGCCACTCGGGAGCGGGAGCAGAGATGGGATTGGTAAGCAGACCAGAGGAATCCACATAACCCAATGGGGTGGTATCGATATCCAACGAGAGGATCAGGAAGATCAACCCGACCAAAACCAGGATGACCAATGGGACGCTTAACAACCCCACCAGCACAAAGCGGCGGGTGAAAACGTGGCGCTGGTATTCGTGCCAGGCCACATGCCATAGTTTATTCATGCCACAACTCCCTGGCCTTGCACTACACGGATGAAGATTTCATCCAAAGTCGGCATGGAAATCTCGAATTGGTCCAGATTGATATTCCGGGCAACCAACGAGCGTAAAATTTCCTGGGGCGCCGTGCCCGGCAATAGATGCAATTTGATCGTCCCGTTGAGGGGTTCGATGCGCTCGACACCCGGTAAAGTCGGGATACTGTCGCTGGTGCGGACCGTGACGGAGTGTCCAGAAAACTGACGGCGGATTTCCTGTAGAGCGCCATAGAGCATGACCCTGCCATGGTCGATCAGAACGATCCGGTCGCATAATTCTTCCACCTGGTGCATCTGGTGTGAGCACAGGATGATGGTGACCCCCTTTTGGTGCTGCTCGAGCAGCAGGTCCTTTACCATCTGAGTATTGACCGGGTCGAGACCACCGAATGGTTCGTCGACGATAAGCAATTCGGGCTGGTGCAAAAGGGTGGCGATGACCTGGGCCTTTTGCTGCATCCCTTTACTGAGTTCCTTGACTTTTTTACTCTTGAAGGCGGTTAAATCGAAGCGCTCGAGGTAGGATGCGGAGCGCTGCTTTACTTCTGCAGGGCCAAGCCCCTTGAGTGAGCCCAGGTAGGCCAGGCAGCGGTCGAGCGGGATGTCCTGGTAGAGACCCCGCTCCTCTGGCATGTAGCCGATGTGGTCTTTCTTAGATTCGTTCATCGGACCGCCGAGGATGGTGACCGAACCGGATTCTGGTTTGAAGATGTCGAGCATCACACGCAAAGAGGTGGTCTTCCCGGCGCCATTGGGGCCGAGCAAGCCAATTAGCTCGCCTTTTTCGACACTGAACGAAACGTCGTCAACGGCTTTGATGGGGCCGAAGGATTTGGTGATTTGGAAAAGGTCAACAGCTGACATATACTACTCCTTGGTATTCTCAACAAATAGTTTGAGTTGATTGCGATAGGCGTCAAACGCTTTGCGGCCCTCCCCCGTTATTCGGCAGAGCGTCAAAGGTATCTTTCCACGATAGGTCTTTTCAATTGTTATGTAGCCTGCTTCTTCCAGTTTTGACAAATGGACCGAGAGGTTTCCTTTCGTTAAACCGGTTTCGCGCTGAAGATAGAGGAAATCAGCACTCTCAACAACAGTCAGGATGGCAAGAATGACGCTGCGGGACGGCTCGTGGATGAGACGATTTACATCCGCCAGGGAACGCAGGTCAGAGCTCATCCAGGGTCTCCACTAATAATGGCGTGTTGCGCAAGAAGTTTCGGAGGGTGAAGCCGCCGGAAAATATTGAGCAGACGCCCATTGTCAAAAAATAGAGACCCAACTTATCGATCCCAAAGGTGTCACCTGTTAGGACTTTTCCAAGAATGAGAGGCGAAAGAAGAAAACCTGTTGCTAAAGATATAAATCCGAGAAGTAGAAACCGCACTTGTTTCACCAGGAGCGCGTAAATGAAGAGGGCTATTCCAACAAAGGATGCCAATGCCGGAGTGAACCACGCGGGAGACAGGAGTATATCCGGAATAATTATGTTTAGGAAGACAAATCCCCCAACGCTGACAAGCGAAATTGCCAATATAAGGAGCAATTTCAAGATGCCTTTTCGAGGACCAACACGATACTCCACATATCCGATGCGCGGGTAAATGTAACGTCGCTGCAGATAATCGATCATAAAGCCTGAAAGCACGATCCCAACCATAAAAAGACCAAGATAAAAGGTAGGTTGTCGAGGCAGCAGAAGGGCCAATCCCGCCCAGAAAAAGATTCCACCCACCATCAGTTCGGTGGTGCCGGCAGCGAACTTCCAGCGGCGCGTACGTCTGGCAATGCCAGAAATTTCATCTTTCATTTTGCCTCCTCCCCTGGCGGGACCGGGTTCTGACGCAAGTACGTTCTCAGTACAAATGCTCCTATTGCGAAAAGTACCAACCCAAAGACCAGGTAATAAACTGCAAGTGCAACGATATTTTCCATCCGGCTGTAAGCCAAGGCACCTCCCAGCACGAGGCTTAGCAAGGCAAGTATATAAAAACGCAGGATGGCTGTTCGCCATCCAAAGACGACCATCACGAGCCCCAGCAGTAAGCCTGAAAGCAGCGGCATTGTTGCCAGATGGATACCCGGAGTTTTGGCGAGTAGAATGGCAATGGCTGCCACCATGCCACCCACTACCAACCCTATGACCACCCGCAGGCCTGGTTTGCTCTCGTTTTGGCGGCTATAAGCCACATATCCAGTGCGCGGCCAGGTGATTCTTTCCTTGAGCAACTTGATAAGCCGGTTGATCGCCCAGGCGCCAAATATGATCACCAGAATAAGGGAACTGTCCACAACAGCGGTTAACCACCCCTGGACGTGGGTTTCCGCATAAAAAAAAGCTGACAGGATCAAGCAAAGCAAACCGAATCCGAATTCAAACGAACCATCCACATAGAAGTACTGTATGGTACGCAGTTGCGATTTATTATCAGGATCAGACATATTTTATATCCTTTATAGACTGGTTTACAATACAAACCTGTCTATAGTATACACCCCCAATTCATGTTTGTCAAGATGTAAGAATTTAGATTATTTGAGGAAGGGCTTGCAAAAATTAAATACGTGCGATGCTCACCTTTTCCGACTCGATGACGAATTCCCACCACCCAAATCACCGAAGTTGTACACCAGTTCCAAGCGTGTCAGCTTGCGTTCCATTGATTCAAGTTTAATCGTTCGTTTTGGTCCAAAGGTAATGAGTTTCTCGTCCCAATCGCCTTGCTCTGCCGGGTTATAGCTATCAGGAGGTTCAAAAAGGCGTTTGATATCGGTCTCTTCAAGCAGCAGACGCAGGATGGCCTCGGGCGCGTCCATGCTCCACAGGAGGCTGGCGGTTGCCTGTTCCTCCACCGCCTGGATACGCTCTTCCTCGGTCAATTCCCACTGCACCGGCGACCAGACAGCAGGCAAATCGTCCACGTACAGGGTTTGAGGATCAATGATGGATGGCATAGTACTCCTTCGCGGCGATTATACCCCAGCAAATAAAACCAACCCTTTGTGGCCGATTGACAGCAACCATTCCACGGTCACCTGCCTATTCAGTCCAAGCATGTTTGTTTTCGGATATACTTCGAATCATGGACGAACTCGAACATCTTCTCAGCGACCTGGTTGCCATTGACTCGGTCAACCCCGATCTTGACGCCGGCGCGGCGGGTGAAACCAAAATTGCGCATTATATTGCCCAATGGCTGGAAACAGCCGGCCTGGATGTGCAATTAATCGAATCAATATCCGAACGCCCCAATGTGGTTGGAATAGCACACGGTACGGGGGGAGGGAAAACTTTACTCTTCAACGGTCACATGGACACGGTCGGTGCGGGCGTGATGCAAAATCCTCACAAACCAATAATTATGGATGGACGCCTATTTGGAAGAGGCGCTTACGACATGAAAGGCGGCCTGGCTGCCTGCATGGTTGCGATGGCAGCAGCGCAAAAAGAGCACCTGCGCGGAGATGTGGTTTTCACCGCGGTCGTCGACGAGGAATTCGCCAGCCAGGGCACCCAGCAACTGGCAGCTCGTTTCCACGCGGACGGGGCGATCGTGGCCGAGTTCACCGAACTGCAACTGATCCTGGCACACCGAGGATTTGTTTGGCTCGAGGTGGAGACGCAAGGGCGGGCGGCTCACGGCTCGCGACCTGACCTGGGAATCGACGCAATCGTCAAAATGGGGAAAGTGCTGGTGGAATTGGAAAAGCTTGATGTAAACCTGCGTGCCAACCCCACCCACCCTCTCCTGGGCAGTGGTTCGGTCCATGCATCGCTGATAAGCGGCGGCAAGGAACTATCCACCTACCCGGATCGATGCATGGTCTCGATCGAAAGACGGACACTGCCAGGAGAAACCCCAAGTCAGGTCGAAGGGGAAGTGCAAGCCATAATCGAGATAATCCAAAGCTCGGACGATTCCTTCCGGGCAGTGGTACGCCGAGGCCTTGACCGTTCCCCGCTGGGGACCTCAGAAGAGGCTGGGATTGTAAAGGCAGTACAGGCCGCAGCGGGAAAAGTGTTGAGGCGCCCCCTACCTATCGGAGGAGTGCAGTTCTGGACGGACGCAGCGTTGCTTTCGGAGGCGGGAATACAATCCGTGCTGCTGGGACCATCCGGCAGCGGGGCACACGCAGACGAAGAATGGGTGGAACTTGCGAGCGTCAGGAAGTGCGCGGAACTTTACCTAGCGACAGCCAAAGAGTTTTGCGGCTAAGAGAGGGTGATAATCCCAACCGAGCAAATCCCCAAAGAAACCTTACTTTCCTGTCCTGGGTGGAATTTCGCTAATTGATCCTGGAAGCTTTCAATCTTCCAGAAATCCATCCCGAAAAAAACTTGTAGTAAGGACCACCTACTTTTCTGTGCAATACGGTGCACCGACTGCGGGAAAAAACCATTTGCAGTCAGGTTCAGTATAGAATAGCCGGTCCAAGATGGAGCAGGACATCCAAATGAAAGGTTACGCTATCAGCGTAACCTGCAGGTGTCACCAGGTGACTAATATGCAGTCATTGTCCCGGATCAGGAGCGCTAAATACGGGGAAGGTGAAACTGGAAAAAATCAAGGGTGAGGCGTGTTACCCGAAGGAATTTACCTACGGTGTCTGCCTGCCAGAACGATCGCCAGGGGGAGAAGGACCAGCACGGCACTGAGACAGCAAATGATG
>JBGOZL010000038.1:0-8988 GCA_041480185.1 Anaerolineae bacterium | reverse complement strand
CGCGACCGTTGCCATCATTTGCAACCAGGACATCGGCGATCATATCGTATCCGGGCACGGTTCGACCGGCAAACTCGGCGTGATTGGTGATGCCGGTATCGATCACTGCCACCACGATGCTGGCCGAACCTGTCGTGATATCCCAGGCAGCCGGAGCATTGATCCCATAATTGCCGGCGGTGGGTGCGAAATAATGCCACTGGCTGGAATACATCGGGTCGTTGGGTACCAGCGTATGCTGCCGGATGAAATCCGGCTCGGCATATTCCACTTCCGGGAGGGTCATTAGCTGGTCGACGATCTTCTGCACTTGATCTATCGGGAGCCGTTCTGGCAGGCCCAGGACGATGGAATCGCCCGACATGCTGCGCAGGTAACTAAGCGTTGTGCCGGCTGCGGCGTTTAATCGGTCCATTTGTCCAACTTGCGCAGGACTCTTGAAGGCTGATGAAGTTGGCCTGTATTTCAGAATAATGTGGTCGGTTGGAAGTGCAGGCAAACCGGCCTGGATTTGGGGATTTTTTCCGGCCTGGTTCCGGGAAGGATCTCCCAGACCCTGGGCCGAAGCCTGGATTCCCCTCCCGGACCAGACCAGGATTATCAGTGCCATTGCGATTAGGAATTTTGAATACCATCGACTCTTCATACTTCCCTCCCAAGCGAAAATCTCTAATGGATCTGCGATTTTTGACAATATTGATTATACGGCGAAAAGAAATATTGAAGGTGCTAATTCTCATTCAAAACAAGTACCGGCGCCCATTCCTTCCAAAAAAGGTTCTACATGATCTCCGGTCAACACTGGGATATCAAGTGGCAATAAAACCGCGTGCTCACGTTCTTCGCCGGCTCCTTCATGGAGCTACTCGTGAATCCGCCATTACATTTCTTACAATCTTGCCCGAGGATGAGGGGTTTCAATCCGCCGCTTATCGTATTCCACCCTTGGAGATGATTTTGCTTGGAGATGTGGGGGAGAATGAGAAAGTATAAAAAAAAAAGAAAGGACGGCAAGAGTTGCCGTCTTTTCTTGTATTTGAACCCTGTCCTTCACGGAATGCGAGGGGCTTGTATTCTTTTTGTAAATACGTTTATCCACAGCTTAAATCGAGAGTCCCGCCACTGTCGATTTGACCAGAACCGGTACCGCATTGGGAGCCCCACGCGGTCCATGTATAAGACCCAGGACAAACAGAAACCGTGGTAGATGCCCCCGGGGAAGCCAGGTACACGTGGTAACTGGCTGGTCCGCTAAGATTTACAGTTAGATCGCCGGTGCTACTGTTTATGATATTGATGGAGGCAGTAGCAGAACATCCTGATGGGGGTTGGGCTGTTTCTGCTGCCTTTGTGGGTACTGGTGGGATGGGAGCCTGGGCAATTTCACCGCAGGCAATGCTATAGACCAGATAGGTTGCAGCGACCCAGCCGGTTTTTCCATCTGTTGTTTTAACTTTTAGCCAAGCGCAATTATTGGCTTGCCCCAAGATGGTTAGATTATCACCACGAACCACATAAGACAGTACATCATATACCGTTCCTGGACCAGATCGGACACTGAGTGATTCGCTGTTGACGACTGCCTGGGACGTCGATTGGGATGTTTCGGTGGCGGTTGGGATTAAAGGGACCTGATAGGCCAACTTGGTTTGAGTGGCAAAAAAAACCTCGGCCATTGCCGTGGTTGTTGCGTTAACCATTTGCTGTAAATACGTTGGATACGCCAACCCGGTTTGAGTGGCGAAAATATCACCAGCGATTTTCGTGCCGGTTGCATCAGCATTTTGGGATGAAGCCACTGGAAAGCAAGCTGTTAATAACATGAGTCCCCCCATGATGATTGGAACGATAAACCTTTTCATATTTGTCCCGTCCTTCCCTCAGAGAATAAATACCTCCCGTTCCCATGAATACTATACGACAAAGTGAATTTTAATACAATAGGGGAAGAAAGCCCTCCATGTTAACGATGGAATTTCAAAGTCTGTGCGCGGCATAATGTCCACTTAGGGGACATCGTTGTTGTGAGCCCGAAGAAGTGGCAGCATCTTCCAACCTTTGAACAGAAGGAGACCCCACCCTGCTTGCTAACCAGCCGCTGGTGGATGGCAAACGAACTGCCTGTTTTTGCCGCGATTTTGTCTGCCGGTAATCGCTAAGCGAGCCGGAAGAGTTTCACACACAAATCATGTTGCATCTAGGGAGAGGGCAGTCTCACCTCAAAATCGTCAAACTGTATCTTGATTAATTCGCCGCCCGTGGACACGGATACGATAATGCCGCCCTGGCCGACAGACAGAGTGCCATCATCTATTTCTGAGAGCAAATTATCGTTCATGAACAAGCTGAAATGCTTACCTACCGATTGAACCGTCATTTTATTCCAATCGCCGTTTTTAATATATTTATTCTTTCCCCAGTTGCTCAGATTTTTCCATTTTGAATCTTTGTATAACAAAAACGCGTAATTTCCAGTTTGATCAACCACAAAAGCGTAGAAACTCACTATATTATTTTCCCCTGATCCCCTTATGGATACACCATAAAACCCGTTCATTGCCAGGTTTAACTGTTTCACCTTTGATGATACCTGCATATTAGAAAATTTTTCCTGTAGATCTGATTTTCCTGGAAATTGATCCGAAAACATGATCTCTCGTGAGATCCCGACCCAATCCAAAACACCGTTTTCGATCAGACGGGTCCCGGTCCAGGATGTCCCATTGACATTCCCCAGCAGCCATTGGTTGGAATTATCATTGAAGGCATCGGAAATATACGCAGTGCTAAAGTACGTGCTTGGCGTTGGCGGGTTGGAAACAGTTGGCGTGGTTGTTCCCGTTGGAGTTATCGTCGAGGTCAACGTATAGGTTGCTGCAGGGGGAATGGTTGTTCGAAATTTCTGCGTAAGGGTTGTTAGTTTGGTCAGACCAAACCATACACATGACAAAGCAATTAAAACCACCAATACCCAAGGGATCCATGCTGCCGTTCGTTTGCCCGGTTTCTTTGGCTGCTTTTGTTCTTTGGACTGGGATGACCTGGTTGTACTTTCCCCCGTCGTGCCGGGCGTGGCGATAGGGGAGGCTGGCACTGGAGGTTCAGGAATGCGGGTGGCAGAAATTTTCGCGGGGAGATATTCTTTTTTTGGCGTTCCACTACCGGCTGGGGTCTGTTGGGACGACTCGTTTCCAGGAATGGCTTGATCAGATTTTAAAGCAGTGGTCGGTCGAACTTCCAAAACTTGGGGAGTTTTCCTGACCGGAAGGAGCAACTTTACACAATCAAGTAGCTCGTGGATTTGTTTCTTTGTGGGCGGATTAATGGCGTCCAGCCAGTGCGTGCGGGCTAAGTAGTACTGCTTGCCCGGCTCCGGTTCGATATTCTCGATTTTGAATGGGATGATGACCAACTTGCTGTTGGCTGCCAGGAAAAGTTCGCGGCTGACATCCTCGGAAGAATTAGAAAAAGTAGAGAAAACCAGTACCATTACGCGGCTCTGTGAGATGGCTTTAGTAATGGCTGCGGGCCAGTCTTCTCCAGGCGCAATATCCCGAGGAGCAATCCAGCAGCGAACCCCTGCAGCTTCAAGGTTTACGCAAATACTGTCTGCTACAAGTTTGTCTTGAGTTGAGTATGAAATGAAAACATCGTGAGCCATAGTGTCTCTCCAAAATCAATAATGTCATGTTAAGATGCACAATATGATCAGGATGACAACCGTATACTATTATATATCCGAAAAATTGCAGTAACAGATCCTGAAAAACAGAAAGTCGGCAACCCGCGTCTGTCCCATTGGGCAGCTTTAGCCGGATCCTGCTCGCGTCGCCTGCGCTCCTTGTCGTAACATATCACCACATTCATGCAGATAGGGCGCCTCCCTGGCTCCCCGTTTTGTTATCTATGGTGAGAACATAAATATCTTCAAGTTCTTCTTGACGAATTTTTCCCCATTCCCAAAAAATGCCTCCAAGATCGCCACTTCAGCTGAGGAACTAAAATCGCACTCTCGGCGTCTGATGTATAATTCAGACAATGTTCATCAATTTTCGTGACTTAGGAGGTTTATTATGAAAGGCATTCCTTCAGGCTGGTTGTTATTGACAACGCTAATCCTTGTATTATCGGCATGTGGCCCAGCGGCATCGGGAGTCGATGAGCAGTTAGCCGTGCACACGCAAACAGAGGGAACTATATCGAACATTCCAACTCTACCGACAAATACAGCCGAACCGACCAGGACACCCCGGCTGACCAGCGCTCCCGGGCCAACCGGGACGCCGCAGCTTTCCTTCGTTGCAGCATCCTATAAAGACGAAACTGCTGGATTCGAATTGGATTACCCGGCTGACTGGACTCTCCAACCTAAAATCACAATCGGCCCGCGCGGTTCGCAAGCTCTGTTGCTCTCACCAGGGACTACACAGGAGACGCTGTCTGCAGGAGGCTCGCGTATAGCAATCACCGTGTACAAGTGGGACCCCAGGAATGACCTCGCTGCCTATTTAACATATCGCAAGACAGCCTGGACTGATTCTGGCTCTACAATCATCTCGGAAAAAGCTTGGGAATTGGCCGATGGGCGCCAGGCCGTGAATATTGTCTTGCAAGGTCCTGATAAAGCGCAATCCTTCATTTTGTTGACAACCGTCGGGGAAGACTACTTGCAGGTAAGCGGTGAAGGTAATTTGACACTGATCGAAGAAATTGCCCGGACTTTGCAACCTTTGTAAGTCTAGGTCCCATCATATTGGGGTTATCGTTTATCAAGTCGCTGAGTGGCTCCCGCCGCCTGCGCTCCTTCCACAACATTTCACCGCGCCCTCGCAAACGGGGAGCCTCCCTGGCTCCCTGTTTTTGAGCTGAGGCGGCATCAAGCCGCCATCAGCCATATCGACGACACGAGTCGTCGATAAGAACATCAACTCCAAGGATTAAATCACAAGAAATTCCTTTGTATTGCTTCGTCGATTTCCTCCATCAATATTTTATTCAAATCATCATTCTCAGATACAGACTTAATAACAATATTTCCAATTCCTGAATTTATCGTCCCTAATGCAGACTTGGCTTTATTTGCCAATTTCAGAATACGTCCATTTCGAACATCGTGACCTGCACCCTTTCCAAGAATTATCAGGGTCGTCCATTTCCCTACCTTCACTTTTTCAATTCTCGGAGGATGGATGGAACTTCCCATTAATACTGCAAATAAGTCGCCGATCAATTTTTTAGGGTTATCAGTTGTTTCTTCGATTTCAACCAGGGCAATTGCTTTATTTGTATCTCTTTTTATAACTGCAATATCCTATTGACTTATTTCTTTTATTCTTCCCAATTCTTTATTAATTGAAACCGCGATCTTTCCCACAAAACCCCCCTTCTTGCCGTGGTCATAATATACGTCATACCCCCGTTTATTCAATTCGAGTGAAATGGACCGGGCTGCTTCAGAAGTTTGTTGACCATGTGCGTTCATGTCTGCCTCCACAAAAATAGTTTATCATTAAGTCCAAATGAATTTATTCAATGAGATTGCTATAAATAGTATGTTGTTATAGAATTTAAATGCAAGTATTAATATTTTAATCCTCGCTCTTTCCTCGTTGAAAAGATCATTAAGGAAATCACATGAACTATGCCCCCGCCAACCTGCCTGTGATCCTGCTCTACAACCTGGATCGCTCCTGGCCTCCTTCCGATATCGAAGAGATCCTTGCCCTGGTCCAAAACCTGGAAGAGGGGCTGTCTACCGTCGGTCACCCCACCCAAACAATCTGCCTGGAAGACGATAAGCTTGAGCAAGCCATGGCCGGTTTTGACCCATCGCGCCAGATAGTTTTCAACTGGTGCGAGGAAGTTCCGGGCATCCCTCGTAGCAGTGCCCTGGTGGCTCGCAAGCTGGAAGAACTCGGTTTTACCTTTACAGGCGCTGGCTCGCAGGCTCTCCAGTTCAGCTATGATAAACCAGCTGTCAAAGAACGTCTATTAAAAAAGCGGATTCCCACTCCCTGCTGGCAGGTTTATACAGGGAATGGGGTGTTGGATTGGGATTGCTTCCCCGCTATCGTCAAACCCGCCTTTGAACATTATAGTTACGGCATCACGCACGAGGCGGTTGTCCATGGCCGCTCGGAATTGTCGCAGCAGGTCTCCCATGTGGCTGAAACGTTCCACCAGCCGGTCCTGATTGAAGATTTCATCGACGGGCGTGAGTTTCATGTCAGCGTAGTCGGGAATGGCAGGCTGAAGGTGCTCCCCATTGCCGAAATGGATTTCTCTGCCATTCAAGAGCCATCCGCTAGGCTTTGCACGTATGATTCTAAATTCGAACCGGCCTCCCTGGATTATCAATTGATCCAGCTGCACCTTCCGGCTGACCTCTCTCCAGAAGAAAAGCAGCAACTTGAAACCTTGGCCATCGCCGCCTTTAGGGCCACGAATTGCCGCGACTATGCTCGCTTGGATATCCGCCAAAGGAATGGTACTTTCTATGTGCTGGACGTTAACCCAAATGCAGACCTTAGCCCCGACACCAGTCTGGCACTTTCAGCTGGGATGGCTGGCTATTCACACGGACAGTTAGGCAGCCTGTTGATTAATCTGGCTGCCCGCCGGCTTGGTAGGCAAGGCTTCATTTATGATTTAACCAGAGTACATGAAGGGGCTATTGTTAGAATCTTGTAATTAATAAAAATGTTCAATTTCTGTCCTTTCTTCCCCCTTTCCAGGGGGATACCTATATAATTGCTTTGTTCATTAAGGGTGAGTAGTAAATTTGGTTTACCGTTATATTGCAGATGAAAACACCAGACATTGAGAGATGATATAGGGAGTTAAATAATGCCTCACGATGTTTTTATCTCTTACTCGCAAAAAGACAAGCCCATTGCGGATGCAATCTGCGCGAACCTGGAGATTGCCGGGTTCCGCTGCTGGGTCGCGCCCAGGGACATCGCTCCGGGTATGGATTGGCCAACTGCCATCTCGGCCGCCATCGCCCTCAGCCGTGTGATGGTGCTGGTTTTCTCGGCTGACTCCAATCGATCCAAGCAAGTGGGAAACGAAATTTCACTGGCTTTCGATAATAATCTGATCATCATCCCGTTCAAGATCGATAATACTGCTCCGGAGCCGGGGAAACAGTACTATCTGGCACGCACACATTGGCTCGATGCCATGAACCCGCCCACGCAGGAGCAGATCAACACCCTGGTCGGCTGCGTGAGATCCTTCCTTGTAGGACAAAAAACGACGGAAACGGCACAGCCTGCTCCCGAGGTCAAACCGCCTCCGCCACAAACGGTGAAAGTGGAACCAGCCAGCCTTCAAAAGGCTGCCGGGCGGAAAAGCCTCTGGATCTGGGGAGTCTTGCTCTTGGCTGCAATCATCACGGGAAGCATTTTTATCATGCGACCCCTCGGGTCAGATCCGCTACCCACCAGCACCTCTGTACCATCCTTTACTTCAACGAGCACTTTAACCTCAACACCCACCCCATCCCGCACTTCCACGCCCAGGCCGACAGCCACTAAAACGCCCCAGCCTGCCTGGGTGACTGATTTCGCCCAGCCCATCCTGGACATTATTGCCAGCCGCTCTCCAAGTTTCCAGGATGATTTTGGGTTGGGATCGGCGGGCTGGAAGGCAGACGACTATTGCGGGCGGCGCATGCAATATGTGGAAGGGGAATTGGTGGTTACCGATTGCCGCCTGTCAAACCCGAATATCAATTATGTAGATTTTGTGGCTGAATTTGATGCGCGGTATTTTGCAGGCGCGGGAAAAGATTCTGAATGGGCTTTTCATTTCAGGGATATCGGCCCAAGTTACGAAATCAGGATTAATTATCTGGGCGATGTCCGACTCTTTTTCTATGAAGGAAATGATTCTGATTTCCCGGGTGTGGCAAACCCGGGCGAGCAATCCAACCACGTCATGGTGATCGCAAAGGGTTCGAGAATAGCCTTTTATATAAACAGTGAACCACTCACTGCTGTTGATATCTCCTCTCTAAGATATGGTGATCTCCGATTCTTTGCTGATGGTACCATCCTAGCAATTGATAATTTCAAGATCTGGAATATTAATAGCTTGCCTTAAGGATTGAGTCAGAGTTCCTTGCGGAAAGATCTCATAAGAGCCTCACAAGATATTTTACATTTCAATCCCATTCCCGCCATTATGCAGTGGGAGCAGTTTTGGTTCCATATTTCCACATGAACCCATAATCAAGCCATTCCCATCCATTTATCACAATGACCGGCACCGAATATATATAGCCTGGGTATTCCAGCCAAACATCCGGTTTGATGATATTCGCCACAGCTATCCCCACCGCTGGCGCCACCATCGTGATGGCCAGCGCTGAGCAGATCGCTGTTTTTGAGCAGGCTGCCCTCCCCTCCTTCTACGGCGAGCAAACCAGATCAGGCATCCAGTAGCTCAGCTCGCCCAGCGCCGGGATGCTGTCCGTCCGCGTACAACTAAGGATCCCGTTCACATCGTAGAAATCGATCGTGATGTTGGCGGGGTTGATCGCATCAATATTCTGCACGTTCAACGCCGAGTTGTATACGCTCCACATGTTCTTGAATAGCATGGGGACATACACCAGCATGCTGCCTCCGGTAAATCCATCAAACGAAGCCACATCCGCGCCCATATGCGGCCTGCCCACCGCCACCACCGGCTGGCTCGACTCCACCTTCACGCTCCCCTGCCAGCTGCTTCCCAGGCAGCTCTGGTCGGGCAGCCAGTAGCCGTGCGATGACAGCAGCGGAATGCTGTCCGTCTGCGTGCAGGTCAGGTTCCCACTCATGTCATAGTACTTCAGCATAATATCCGCTGCGGTGCTGGGGCTGATGTTCTGCACGTACAGCGCTGAGTCGAACGAGCCAGCCGCGTTCTTGAACAGGCTGGGCACGTAGAAGCTGGTGCTGCCGCTCGCAAATCCATCATAGGTGGTCACTGCAGCCCCCAAAT